>JBAYGV010000128.1:0-3830 GCA_041666445.1 Candidatus Micrarchaeia archaeon
AGAAAACTCCGAACTTGTTGCAGTAACGCAAGCAGGTCCTCATTTTTGCCATTTCAATCGAGCGCCTTAACCCGTGCGAATTTATTATTTTTGAAAGGTCGAACAAAAGGCAGGCTTTTTTCTTTTCTGCAAGCAATTTCAGCGAGCCAAGGTCAAAATCCAATTCTCTAACAATAACGAGCGTTTTCTTATTCCGGTTCTGTGCTGCCTGCGCAAGGTTCTCGCAAAGCAAAATGTTCTTCTGCACCTCCTTTTCAATAAACAGTTTCTGGAATCCGAACTTGGAAGGTTCTGCGTTAATTCTTACGATGTCAAACATAGTTATCATTCTTCACGCAACCGTTATATGCCTTTTCTTGAGTTCGATGACTAGCGGATAAGCCATCAACACTGCTCCTAAGAAGAGGAGCGAAAGGTGTATCGTTGCAAAAATCACGCACCCAACAACAATTGCCATGCCAAGAATCCGTCCCATGTTCAAGACGAATTCCCTTCCGACCATGCTTTTTTCCATATGCCTTTTGTTATCCATAAGTATGGACGTGGTGAATGGCCAGAACAATGCGGAAAAGAAATTTCTTATTGAAACAAATATATACCATCCGCCTGCAGTCGTTGCAATCATGGCTATAATCGTAGAAAGCCCGAGCCCGCTCCCGAATATCCCAATATATTTTTTTCTCTTTCTATTTCTATCAGAAACTTTGCTGATTAGGAGCGATGCCACAAGCGAGAAAACTGTTGAAACCGAAAGGAAAAGCCCCAGCTCTTCAGGCTTTGTGAAATAAATTAATGGGATAAGCCCAAGGGTTGCAGTCATTCCGCCCCCGTAAATTCCTTCTATAATAATCAATGTTTTGAATCCCTTAAGCTCATTTTTGCAGCCTTCTAAAGTATAATGCATAATGTGTTTTCCGAACTTACTGACAAATAAAGCGCACGATAGGTAAATCATTGATGTTGCTATAAAAACTATATTATACCCGAAGTTCTGTGCAAAATAGCTTCCAACAAGCGGAAGCACTACGCTCAGTGCCGGAAACACTGCAAAGTATATTGCACTCGAAACTGCCTCCTTTTTTTCGCTCTGGCCAAAATATAATATGTTGAACGGAACCCAGAATAGGAAACAGGTAGTGCCTACTAAGAGATTATGGAGCAATAAAAGCCAGAATGTAGGCTTAAGGCTGGATATAAGTAGGTAGGAACATGCAATCAGGCAAATGCCGGCGATTGCAAGCTTGCTATATTCTACTCGCCTGCCGCTGAGTGCGGCCATTACTATCAATGGTGAGAGCGCCCAAAGTAAGAATGATGATGCAAGCTCAAGTTCGCTCAATCCCGCGTTCTTGAAATATAAATATACAAAACTGTAGCCGATTACCCCTGCGCAGTTCCATAATACATATAGGAGCATTAGGTTCAGGGATTTTTTTTCAACGTTTTGGTTTTCCATTTAGTTCACTGGTTAACTATGAATAATAAATAAAATAAGAAAATTAAAAAAGAGGCCTGAAATTGCAGGCCATACTATTTTCAGAGAACCAAGCTCCTTGCTTTCCTTCCGCTGCTCGTAAGCCCGCGGAACGCTCTTCGTTTTCCAAGGTTCAATGGAACGCGTGCCTGGTCGACAAGCAAAATTTCGAAGAACTTGTATTCTCCGTCTTCGCCAACCCAGTATGAATTGAGCACTTCCATGTTTGGATAAACCTTGTTCACTCTTTGTTCGGCAATAGTTTGGTGGGATAATCCCGGTTGCTTGAATAAATAGTTGTGCCTTGGCTTTCGTCCGCCCATTGGCGTTCTCCTTCTCCTTCTTCCCTTGCCGATTCTCGTCCTAACTAGGACATAACCATTCTTTGCCTGGTAACCAAGGGTTCTTGCGCGTGCGAGGTTGGTTGGCCTTTCAATTCGATTCATTACGGGCTCCTTTCTCCATTGCACGATTTTCTTTCGGTATTCCTCTCCCCTTTCCTTGTATTCCTTTTGCAGGGTTTTCTGTATATATTTGTATGCTCCCATATTTCATCTCCTCTCGCGGACTACGATTCTACCTAGTGCGCTCAGCCGCGCTTCACAAGTTCTTTACTTGTTACGCGCTTTCTGTCCATCGCGGATAGCTTAACGAGCTCTTTCGAGTTTTGTCATCCGCTCCGGACGGTATTTCTGTTTCGCATAAGATTCGAAACGTTTGTCCTTAGTTTCCGTTCAGGGACAGCAAGCTGTAGCCCCACATCCTCGGAGTTTGTTGGTTTTAGCACGAAATTCTCGCCATTTTAACCTAAGATTAACCTGACGAGTCGGTAATAACCATCAACTGATTTCCTACCAACAGTTTTAAAATATTGGTTTTGCGGGTTTGGCATGTCCCTATATTTAAAAATCTTTGTCCATTTAAATGAATTTCAATCGTCACTAGATTTTCAGGTGGACTTATGCATCATTCAGATGATTCAGAATTTATGAAAACGGTCGAGGATATCAAGAAGGCCGAGGATAGCGCTGATTCTTTAAAAGCGGATGCAAAGGAAAAATCCGAGCACATAATCAAGAAAGGGAAGGAATCCGTGCTCAAGATAAATTCAGAGACCAATAATGAAGTTATTAAGCTCAAGAATCGGCTTCTCCACGAAGGAAAGGACGGGATTGAGAAGGAAGTTGACCACATTGTTGAAAAGGCCCATTCCGAAGGTGAGAGCCTGAGGAAAAAGAAAATTGGCAAGGAAGATGCAATTTCGCTCCTGAAGCAATTCGTGCTCTCATTGTGATAACATGATTTATCCGGCAAAGATGCAGAAAGTCAGAATATATGCATTGACGTCAATAATCGCAGAACTGACCCAAAAGCTTCACGAATCCGGATTGGTCGAAATTAATGTTTCCGAAGTAAAGGGCATGGCGTCCGGCGCCCCGCTCGAATCTTTCAATGAAATTTCAACCCAGCATGTGCGAATGAGGAGCATAAGGGCAAGCCTGGAAAAGAAGGACGTCCAGCTCCACGACGTTCCCAGTGCTCTTGAGGAAGCAAAAAAAATTACCATAGATGACCGGTTGAAAGACATTTATACTGAAATTTCAAAGCTCGAATCCGAACTCCAGAGGATTTCCGAAGAAATGAAGATTACCCGAAGATTGGAAATGTTCGGAAAGATTGATTTTTCTAAGCTGGAAACAAGGACGATGAGCTATATCCTGGGGTCAATTCCAAGGGAAAAGCTCGCAAAAGTCCAGGATGAAATCAAAAAGCTGGAAATAAAAAACAAGTTCATGTTCATTCTCCGTGAAAAGGAGGCATTTCTCTTGGTGATTTTTGAAAAGGGAACCAGCGACGTGGAATCCCTTCTTTCCAGGTTCGGATTTGTGCGGATTGAATTGCCGGAAAACATAACTACCTGCGATAAATATAAATTCTGGCTCGAGCGGGAACAGCGCAATAAGGCAGCAAAGATTGAACAGCTTAAGGAAGAGGTTTCCAGCATTTCTGATAAATACTACGAAAAGGTTGCGAATCTTGAGTATACCCTTTCTATTTTCGCTGACAGGGCGGAAGTCGCGTCAAAATTCAATTTCAGCAAATCTTCATTTATTATTACTGGCTGGGTCGAAGCAAAGAAAATGCACGAGCTTGAAAAAGTCGTCGGCCAATACCCGGAAAAGGCAGTAATTGAAAAAGCAAAGAAGGGCCATCACGAAATGGCGCCGACCGTTTTGGACAACCCATCTGCGGTTTCGCCCTACGAGTTCCTTACAAAATCCTACTCATTCCCGAATTCCGAGGAATTCGATCCGTCATTAACCTATTTCTTTACAATCCCGCTTCTCTACGGGCT
>JBAYGV010000129.1:0-3803 GCA_041666445.1 Candidatus Micrarchaeia archaeon
AGAAGAAAACTGAAGTTAAGTTAAACCCGCTCGAACTCGATAAAAAAATGCTTACACTCGACGGAACACCGAATAAGGCAAACCTTGGCGCAAACGCTATAGTTGCAACTTCAATGGCAATAATAAAAGCAATCGCAGACGAACAGGAAAAGCCGCTTTACAAATATATTAGCGAACTCGCAGGTACAACGCCAAAATTGCCACAGCCGATGTTCAATATAATCAACGGAGGAAAGCATGCAGGAAACGGGCTTGCAGTGCAGGAATTCATGATAATGCCGAAAGGAAAAACTTTTTCGGAAACGTTAAGGATGGCAAGCGAAATCTACCATGTTCTTGGAAAGATATTGGTTGACAAATACGGGCCTGCAGCAAAGAATGTTGGGGATGAAGGAGGATACGCCCCGCCAATTGGAAAAACCGAAGAAGCGTTGGACGCAATAATGAACGCTATTGAAACGGCAGGCTATGCAGGCGAAACAAAAATCGCAATGGACTGCGCGGCAAGCTCGTTCTACGAATCAGTAATGAAAACTTACCATATTGATGGATTGGGCGTTTCCCGAGATACTTTGCTAAAATACTACGGAGATTTCCTGAAAAAATACCCGATTGCAAGCATTGAAGACCCATTTGACGAGAACGATTTTGACGGGTTCGCAGCTCTACTCGAAACTACCAATAATAAAATTATGGTTGTCGGGGATGATTTATTAGTAACGAATCCTGAACGTATAAAGCAGGGAATAGAACACAATTCCTGCAACGCTCTTCTACTGAAAGTAAACCAGATTGGAAGCGTAAGCGAATCATTAAACGCGGCAGAAATGTGCAGGAAAGCAGGATGGAACATTGTAGTAAGCCACAGGTCAGGAGAAACCGAAGATACATTCATTGCTGATTTTGCAGTTGGAATTGGCTCGGAATACCTTAAGACTGGCGCACCGGCAAGGGGAGAAAGAACGTGCAAGTACAACCAGCTGTTGAGAATAGAAGAAGGGCTTTGAGCAAACAACCTACCCGCCACCTTTATAAAACCTTAAACGCATAAGTTTTACCGTATGCCAAAGGTAAAGGAATACTCAGAGCTTTCAATATATTCAGAAAAAATAAACAGGCAAGAATACGACGCCCTGTTTACCAGAATGACCAGAAGGCACATTCCTTTATTTGAAATGATAGACTTCTCAAAAATATTTTCTTTAAAGGGGTTCCAACTCACCCTGAAAAGGCACAACAATACTATAAAAATGTACATCGGCGGAGGCTCGGATATTTACCAGCAATCTGCCTTGTTTTTCCCGTTCAAAATAGACAAGCCTGTTCCCGTGGAATTAATGGACAGCCATTTCTCGCTCTCAACAAAATTCGTTACAAACACGAATATGTTCGACTTCCTTGTAAAGGAAAACGTTGAAGAAATACGGGTAAAAATATTCAAAATTGGAAAGTTTTACGGGGTAGGCAATTACATCAATAAAGAAGGCAAGCGGGGAATAATCATACTCTCCAATCCTACACAGTTCCTTGAAATAGACCTGGAAAAAAACCCGTTGTTCTACATAGAACTGCTTGACCCGATTCCAAAAACCGTTTACTTGAAATCAGAAGACCCAATTTTCGAGCAGGACGGGCTGAGTATTGGCGTTGATAATTTCAACCCACTTCAGCATTCATTGATTGTTGGTTCGTCCGGTACAGGAAAAAGCAAATTCCTTGAAATCATGATTAGGGCTATGAAGAAAAAATACGGGGACAATATCCGCGTACTGGTGATTGACCCGCACGGGGAATTCTCCAAGACGTTTGAAAACGACAAGGTAGTTGACTTTGTAAACAATTACGTTGAGCCGTTTGATGTTGGAAAAGAAAAGAGCCCGTTGATTACCCAACTGGTAGCCCAATTGATTACCTCAACGATTTCGCAGGAAAACAAGTACGCGGAAAGAGTAGTATTCTATACTGTCCATCTATTAGCTTCGGTTGACCAGCTCACCCTTGAAAACATGAATTTATTGCTTACCGATTCTGCAAAAAGGATGGAGTTTTCATCCCAATGCCAGAACGATGAGGTCAGAAGGTTCTTTGACGAAGAATTCCAGAATATTTACCTTCACCACTTCAATGATGCCATATTGCCAGTGATAAATTTCATTGGCGAATATTTGCTATACTTGGGCAAGGCAAAGAATCTTGAAACGCTCGGAGACCTGATGGAAAAAAATCAAGTTACCGTTGTTTCATTCAACCCGCATTATTTCGGAAGGAAGATAATCAAGTTCTTTGCAGGCGCGATTATCAACCAAGTATATATGATGGCAATTAGCGAGAAATTGACAAGGCCAACGGTAATGGTTGTTGATGAATTCCCAACCGTTGAATCCAAGGTTACCAAGGATATACTTGCGGAGACAAGGAAATTTAACTTATACATGCACGTTTCAGCCCAGTATATGGGCCAGCTTTCAAAGATAGTCCTTGACGCAATAATAAGCAACGTAAGGAATATTATTGCCTTCAAATGCACCAAGGATGACGCGAACATACTCGTTTCGATGATGGAAATAAAAGTAGAAGAGTTCTTCAAGAAAAAAGTAAGCCCAAGCGAGCTTGAGCAATCGAAAAAAGAAATGTTCCTGAAGCTCCATCCAAGGGAAGCGATTGTTAGATTGTTTGACGGAGTGAAATATATTTTGCCAATGAAAGTAAAGACCGCTGATTTGGAAATGTGGAGGAAGAAGCAGAAGTAGATATTCCCGTTGAAAAAATTGTAAACATCGCAAGAGAAAAGAAATTTGGTGCTATAAATGACGGAACTAGACAATAAAATAAAACTACTTACAAAACACAAGAAAGAGCTCGCCAAAGAATACAAAATAAAGGAAATTGGCGTGTTCGGCTCATATGTACGGGGAGAGCAGACAAAAAAAAGCGACTTGGATATTATAGTTGATTTCAGCAAAACTCCTGGCCTCCTCAGGTTCATTGAACTGGAAGAAACGCTCACCAAAATTCTTGGCGTAAAGGTGGATTTGGTGCCGAAAAAAGCACTGAAACCGCGAATAGGAGCGCACATTCTTAGGGAGGTAGTCTACGCATGAAACGGGATTATCTGGATTACTTTGCAGACATTCTTGATTCTATAGAAGATATCGAAAATTTTGTTTCCGACATGAAACTCGAAGAATTTGAAAAAGACAAGAAGACAGTAAATGCAGTAGTTAGAAGCCTTGAGGTTATTGGAGAAGCAACAAAAAATATCCCCGATGAGCTGCGCGGCAAGCATCCTGAAATACCCTGGAAAAGAATGGCAATGATGCGGGACAAGCTAATTCATTGGTATTTTGGAGTTGAAACCCAGATAGTCTGGGAAGTGGCAACCAACGAACTTCCGAAAATGAAGATTGCGCTCAGGAAGATTTACGAAGGATTGCAGAAGTAGGTGGCAGAATGCTCGCACCACCAGGAATTTATGAAAACCTCAATGAACGTTGGAAACTGGCGTGCAGAATCCTTTTAGGCAAGGAAGTTGGCGAATTATCTAGCTATAAAAACTGGCTTAGCGAAGGCCTTGAGCCAATGGAAGTCCGGACTTCAACCCATTCTGGCAAAAATGTTTTTGCAGTCGGAAAATACCCGAAAGACGCGCCATTCATAAGCTTTGAAGAAATTAACTATTCACAGGAATTCGAGCCGCTTTCCATAAATGACATCAAGGATATTGATTCCATAAAGGAAGCGCTTGGCGAGCGCGCGGTTTTCTGCGGCGATTTGGTGCTTGGAAAATCCTCAAATGTGGATTC
>JBAYGV010000130.1:0-3794 GCA_041666445.1 Candidatus Micrarchaeia archaeon
ATAGGCAGACTGCCATGGCAATAGGCCGCTCGTCCGCTGTTCTCCCGAGGTTCTTATCACCAAATCCGGATTTGGAACTCCTTTGGTGTAAAGATGATTGGCAAAGTCTTCAGAAGTTATTTCTTTTTTCCCCCCGTTTGCAGCTTCCTTAAGTAGTGAATTTACCGCATCAATTATTTCCTCGTGCCCGCCATAGGCTAGAAGGAGGTTGAGCTGGTATTTTGTCCCACCCTTAGTTTGTTCTTCTGCGATTCTTATTAGTTCCTGGAATTCTTTCGGAAATAGGCTTGTTCTTCCAATGAAACGAACCCGAACTTCATCCTTGTGCTCATTTTTTTCCCTGTTCGCATCCTCAATTACTTTTCTTAGGTTTGTCTTGAATAATTCGAATAATCCGTCTATTTCATTTCTGTCCCGATTGAAATTGTCAGTGCTGAATCCCCACATGGATAGCATTCGAACGTCCTCTTCCTTGCACCATTTGAGGGCATCGCTAATATGATTTATCCCTTTGGCGTAAGCCTCTTTTCGCGAAATATTGTGCTGCTCGCCCCATCTCCTGTCTGCGGTCCCCGATAAATCGAGTATTCGATTTATGGGCATATTGTTGCTATACGCAACAATCATATCGAGTCTCGTGTTCAGAGTCCCGGTTAGTTTCCGTCAGGAATGATGGCGATGTGATTCGGCTTTTTGTCCATAAGAATCAGTAAGAATTAGAGTATTGGAAAGAATATAAAAAATAATGGGATTAGTGCAAACTTAAGCAATCAGAACACTATCTCTCCCAATCTTTTCTTCTTTTGCGCTTCCTTCAGTTCCTTTGCAATCCTTTTTCCCATGCTCATCGGCTCCTTGTAATAATAAGTCGAGTAAGGCGAGCCATCTGGATACATGTTTGTCCCTGCAACAATCCTTGCGCTCACTTCAAATGCATAAATCTCCAGATTCTCGTCAATTATTGTTTCGATGCAATAGGGCCCGAACATCCCGCCAAATAATTCAAACGATTTCTCGCTGACTTTCCTGCCCATTTCCATATATTCGTAGAGCAGTGATTCACGAAGAACTATTGGCTCGTTTCCAATTACCGTAAACGCCATCTTAGGGCTCATGCCTGCAGAAACTGCGCGTGCAATCTCGTCTGCGCTCGATTCAATCCGCTTGTCAACGCCCATCAATTCTATTTTTCCCTGCTTTGTGGAATAGCCGATTTTTGAAAATGGTGAAAAGAAATAATGCGGGTATGCCCTAACTCCAATGATGAATTCCTGAATCATGCATTCGCGGTCCCCGACGTTTTTTTCGAATTCTGCCCGGGAAGTAATAATACGATAGCCACGGCCGCCTTTTGCCCCCGGAAATTTGACCAATGCCGGCCCGTCAATATCTTCAGGTTCGATTAATCGCGGTGTTTTTATCCCAGCCTTGTGCATCCATTCGAACATTTTGTCCCTGCTCCTTTCCCATGCAAGGCTTGCACGGTTTCCGTAAATAGGAACTTCGAGCGAATCGACCTTTTCGCCAACATACTCGACAAAAGAGCCGTGTGGAACGACTACTGCATCCCTTGCAACTAATTCTCCAGCGTCAATGTCCTTGAAATCGTCAACAACCAGGAATTCGTCCGGCTTTCCGTAGGGAAAAGATTCGTAGAGCGCTTTTTTGTCTTTGCGAACTATACCAATAGTGTGAATCCCCATCTCCCGTGCTCCCTTGAAAATTTGCAATGAAGAATGAGAGCAGATGGTTGCCACTGAAACTTTCTTATAGGAATTTAGGATTTCTTTAATTCGGTTATTCAACGCCATACAATCTATTTGAACCGAGGGATTTTTATGCTTTAGCAGGAGGGCAGTGGGAGCTACTAGTCTAATATAGTGGTAGAAGATGAACATTTAAAAAGGTAACTGGGCATAATAGATGTCATATGTGTCAAGGAGCAGCGTTAGCTTCCCACAACCGAAAACCAACAATTATGGATGTGCGGAGAGCGATGAATTTATTCTACAAAAACCCTTACGATGGTTATGACCCCCACATGGAGAACACGGGACATTACCCGCTTATGAAACAGGGATTGTCAGTTCTTGCGCAAGAGGGGCATGTGAGTGGCAAAAAAATCGTAGACCTCGGGGGAGGAAGCTGTGAATTGCTCGCGCATATTTTAATGTGTAAATTAAACCAGATACTAAGCACGAGCAATGGAAGTGCACCATTTCGACTAGTAAACGTTGATGCAACTGAATCAATCCTAGTGGGGGGAGCAGCAAGATTGTTAAGAAGGCTAGGAAGGATAAAGACGGCCGGCAGCGAACACGGAGATAATTTGGAAATAAGGGCCCATGTTGCTGGAGGGAACTGGACTACATTAAACTTAAATCAATTAAGAATGGACAGGCAAAAACAGTTTTATGATGAAATAAGCTTAACAAGACCGAGTGATGCAGAAAAAGAATTACTTAGGATAAATTTGATACTAGAAGATGTTCTTGCACTGCCCGACCATGCAAAACTAGATTTGATGGGCGCGAACACAGTTCTTGTTTCATACTGTTTCCATTGGTTTATTGATAAGCCCGCAGTTGCAACACTAATAAGAGAGCTGCTCGCAGAAGATGGAAAATTCGTAAGCATAGAAGAATGGCCATTGAGAGTAACTACTCCAGATTTAAGCGGATTTGAACCAAAAGAAAGAAGGAATCGGGAAAGATTTTACAAAACACTTACTGACGCAATAGAAGCAGCAACAACACCAATAGAAGTTCCTGGCAAATTATACGAACTCTTTACAGCCGCTGGGCTAGAACAGATACCATTGACAGCTACACAACGGGAGTTTGTCAATAAAATAGATATGCAACACAACATGTTTTCTGGGGTATTCAAACGAACGCATTAATCTAGATAATTTTCCCGTCAAACGGATTGAACTCGTAGGCATGTTTGAACGGATATAATACCAAATTAGTATGCGTCTCCAAAATGAAATCGTTCCTATTTATTTCTTTTGTAACTGCCATCAAATGCTCCCTATCTCTTACCTTTAATATGGCAAGAACATCAAAATCGCCAGTTATTGCATAGAGGGCAAGAATGGATTTTATCGCGCGAAGTTTTGAAAGCATCTCCCAATCGCCCCGAGTCTTTTTATCTACCTTCATAAACAGCAGCACATGCAAATCATAGCCAAGTTTTGAATAATCAATTTCAGCGGTATACTTTACTATTGTTTTATTGTCCTCCAATCGCTTTACCCGCTGCATAAGCGTATTTGGATGCAGGCCAATGCGATGCGACAGCTCCCTTATGGAAATTTTCCCATTGTCCCTAAGCTCGTGCAATATTAACAGGTCAAATTCGTCGTAATCCCCTAGAATTTTGTTTTTTGCGAGTACCATTTTCTTCACCAAACAGATAAATTATACTTAATCTTTATAAACATTATGTTTTTTTACACATAGAAATCAAAAAAAGATATATATACTACACATAGCCAATCTGATTGGGTGGGGAATATGCGAGAAGTTTTGAAAAACTTAGCTGAATTGGAAGAAAATGAACCCACAACAAGACTAAAGGAATATACCAGCCTTGCTGCGGAATTTGAAAAGACAGTGAGTGCGGATTTCCCAAGCAAAAATACCGCATCAAAAGCAATTGAAATGGCCAAAAAGATAAGGAACATCCTTTCCGGGGATGAAATTGCGCTGGAAAGAGAATCCAAGCTTAGGCTGTTGAAAATGCTCAATAAAGCAAAGGTAAGGGCTTTGCTGGCAAATCAGGAATATACG
>JBAYGV010000131.1:0-3768 GCA_041666445.1 Candidatus Micrarchaeia archaeon
ACCTGATGCCAGGGATTGGAAAGAAAAACATGGAAATGATATTGGCGGAACGGGAAAAAAAACCGTTCGAAAGCTTCCAAGACTTGAAGACAAGAGTAAGCACGCTCGGGGACCCGGCTGGGATATTTGTCCACCGAATAGTAAGCGAGCTTGAAGGAAAGGAAAAATATTATCTTTTCGCAAGGCCGCCATTCAACCCGAACGAAGGAGCGTTTGGGCACGGATATAGAAGGTAGAGTTAGCTACGGCAACCGAAGGTAAATAAACTCTTGTATATACTTATTTTTTATATTTTGTTAGGGCCCATAGTCGAGTGGCTTTTTGGACCGGTTTAAACATTGGCCAAAAACCCAGGAAAAAGGCTGAAGCATTTGCTTCTCCTCTATAATGGTTAAGACGTCGCTCTTACACAGCGAAGACCTCCAGTTCGATCCTGGATGGGCCCATTCTGTTTTTTATTCAAACAGCTAGTTTTACAGATAAAACCACTCGAATTAAAAATGTGGGTGGATATAGATGCTATCATGAATGTAACAATTTCTTATACATCCGGAAGCCGCGCCAATGATGGAGGATTTGCTAGGGCAGTATTGTGGGCCGAAAGAATATTTACTTCTAGAACGTCAAAGGAAAACGTAAGGGTTTTGCTTGAGAGGAATGGAAGGGACGAATTACTTACTATTGCAAGAAAAAATGACGGAAAAACTCGGGAAGTCGATATGAGCCTAAGCCAGCTATTACGAGAAGGAACGCTTTCCGGTCCAGCAACAACACTTGCCAACGAATTGAAAAGGATATTGACGGATGAAATGGCAGCTAGGAATATCGGTTTGGGATATAGGCTGAACAAATAGTTATTTCCTTATCCTTTTTGCTATTTCCTTATCAACTTCTGAAGGGCCAGCTGCCGTAGACAAAACCTTGTCCAAATCCTTTTCATCCATCAGCTTTTTTTCCAATACTAACGAACGGAGCGAGATGTTCTTTTTGTATGCTTCAGTTACGAGTTTCGAGACGACAGAGTAACCCAAATACGGATTCAACGAAGTTGCAAACGCAAACGAACGCTCAAGATTTTCCTTTACTCTGGCTTCGTCTACCTTTAATCCGGAAATGCATTTCTCATTGAACATTTTTGAAGAATTGGTTAAAAGCTCGAGCGAAATTATAAGGTTCTGCCCGATTAACGGAGTGTAGAAATTCAACTGTAGCTGGCTTCCGTTTGCTGCTAATTCGATTGTTCGGTCGTTTCCCATAACTTGGAAACAAACCTGGTTTACTGCTTCCGGAATTGATGGATTGACCTTCCCAGGCATTATTGACGAGCCGGGCTCGACTTCTGGAAGGATTACTTCTGAGATTGCTGTTTTCGGTCCGGATGCCAATAAACGCAAATCGTTCGCAACTCTGTTCAAAGTGGTTGCGTACGAACGGAGCGAAGCGGAAAAGTTCATGAAGCAATTCATTGAAGAGGTTGTTTCAACAGAATCTGAAGCGGATGAAAGCGGCAAGCCAGTATTCTTTTTAAGATAATAAACTATTTTTTCCTTGAATTTCGGATGCGCGGTTATTCCAGTTCCGACGGCAGTCCCGCCAATTCCGAGTTCCCCAAGCGAAATTAATGAATGCTCGATTTCGGATTTATCTTTCTTTATGGAATTCGAGTAAGCCCCGAATATCTGACCATAGGAAATCGGAACTGCGTCTTGAAGGTGGGTCCTTCCGCATGAAAGAACGGACGAATATTCTCCCGCCTTCTTGTTCAATGCTTTTTCCAAAGATTGCATTTCTGCAAGCAATGGCCTTGCAAGCAATAGGCAAGCCAAGCGGACTGCGGTTGGAGTTACATCGTTGGAACTTTGCGACATGTTTACATGATTGTTAGGGTGAACGACGGAATAATCCCCTTTTTTTCCGCCCAATAGTTCGATTGCCCGGTTTGCGATTACTTCGTTAACATTCATGTGCAACGGAGTTCCTGCTCCCGCTTGGTAAGCGTCAAGAATGAATTGCGAGTCGAGTTTGCCAGAGATTACTTCATCTGCCGCTTTTACTATAGCGTCTGCCAGCTTTGCATCCAATTTTCCGAGTTCTTTGTTTGCCTGAGCTGCTGATTTTTTTATTAACGCAACGGATTTGATTAGCTCATGCCTTACTTTCATTCCTGAAAGCTTGAAAACCCCTGCAGCCCTGACTGTAAAGCAGCCATAATATGCATCATCCGGAACTTCTACTTTTCCTAGGAAATCTTCTTCTGTGCGGGACATAGGCAAAACCGATTCAGAATTTATGATTATGACAAAATTGTAAAATTTTGTCAGCATTGGAAATTATCAAATTTCCAATACAATGAAATGGACTGGAAAAATTAAAAAAGGCGGACTATGCGGATGGAACCGGAGCGCCCGGCCTTAAAAGATGGGGCACTTCCCATAATGCTTCCTTGTTTCCATGCAATTCTTCGTAATCCGTGAGTCGCTTAAGGCCAAGGTTTCGGTAGTAATTTGATACGGAAAATACGCAAGTAAAAACGAACCTAGTCATGCCCATCTGTTTTGCATTCTCTAATTGCTTATCTAATAGTTTTATTCCGTGGCCACCGTGTTGGCTTCGTTTGCCAACAACAAGACTCCGTAAGTAATAGGTCTTTCCATTAGGATTATGAACTTCCGAGTCAGTTTTATCCAAATCCGCAACGGAATTTGCGTCTGTGATTACAAGTGCGGTAGAAAACGCGACTATTTTTCCGCGCTTTAACAAGACAAAAAATCCTTCATTGAATAATTTCATCCTTTCTAGCAATGTTTCCCTTGTTGCCCGCAATTCCGGAGGAAACGCACTTGTCTCGACAGCATAGATTGCATCGATATCTTCAGGTGTTGCCAGACGGGTTGAAACTACTTTTTGCAGTTTTACCATGGGCCTTTCAACGGGACGAGGTGATTGTGCGGCTGAATTCGCACCGTCATCAGCACGAGAGGGTAATAGAACTTGACTCCATCGCATAAAGCTAACCCGTCCTAACATCCAATCGAATTTTTTCCTGAATCCGGGATCTGAGTCTTTGTGTGCTTGGGTCATAAAAAAATCACTGGAGGAGGATTACTTTGGTTGTTTTGGGTCCTTATCTATTGGTAAAATTTTATTGAAAATGAAAATTTTTTGACCGCGAGAATCAACTCCAAGATCACGAGTTAATGAATCGCCATCACTGATAGTAAAAGCAATTGGCCTAGTAAGACGCCTAAGTATTGCAGCAAGCGCTTCCCGATCTATAGACAACGGAAATGGAGAGCGGGTTTTTTCACCATACTCACGAATTACCGGACCTCCTTCAGTAATAGTAACTGCGTCAGGATCAACTGGAAAATTTTTAAATGAGAGAAAAGCTGGATCTGGAATTGGTGAAAGAAAACCGGGCTTATAAAGCGCTGGATCAGGACCAATTTTAGCAATATAATGATCGTCTCCAAAACCACGGGAAATACCTAGAAAAACAGCAGAGACAAAACCAGATAACGTTCGGGCCTTAAAGCTTCTTGCAATTCTATCTTGGCTGGCAGGCAATCGGTAAAATCCTTCTGCAACACCCTTAATGCTTCCGGAATTAACCAAATTTCGGTGTACAAGATGCTTATTCATAGTATCACACATCAATTATTCTGCATCAAACTATTTATAAATGTGGTAGTTTGGGTTAATTTTAGTGGTTTTACCTTACTTCCCCTTCCCAACAAGCACGAACTGCGCCAGCATTGCCTCAATCTG
>JBAYGV010000132.1:0-3705 GCA_041666445.1 Candidatus Micrarchaeia archaeon
GGGAGCTAATAAAAATCTTGCCTGTTGAAACTAGCTTGCTGATTTTGTATGGAAGTTGAACGCGCGCCTGAAATCCAGGAAAGGATTGAGGAAATAATCTCCACGCTTGAGCTTGGGCATATCATTGATGCACGGATTATTTGCATGAGAAGCAGGAACGCAACCGCGCGCGCCTACGCCCGCATCTGGTCGCTTCCTTCAATTTGGCAGAAAGCATTGGAAATCAACCCATTTTACGTTATCGAAGTCCTTTCCGAAAAGTTTGACAAGATTGGTTATGAAGAACAGACAAAAGTTTTGATTCACGAATTATTGCACATTCCGAAAAAGTTTTCCGGCGGATTGGTTCCGCACAACAACCGGGGAAAGGCGATAAATTACTCTAATGTTTCGAAACTGTATGATGAATATAAGAGAAGGAAAGGGGTAGGGGGAATAATATAATAATTAGCGAGTCTAGCCTTCACTCCTCTTCTTCTTTTTTCGCCTTCTTCCCTTTTTTCGGCTTTTCTTCAGCCTCGTCTTCCTCTTCTTCGTCCGGGGCGTCATCTTCCTCTTTTTTAACCTCCTTCTCGTCTCCATTCCCGTCTTCAGCAAGATATTTTTCCTCAACAATCCTGCTTATCTTTTCTTTGACTGCTTTCTTGTCCTTTACTCCGGCAAGGTCGCACATATCCCCGGAAAGCTGGTCAATATACCTTGTAACTACTTTTCTTTTATTATCCAGTTCATGAATCTTTCTCTTTCCGCTCAAATATCTTTGGACGCCTCTTGCAGCTTCCATTGTAGCAAATCTTATTTCATCAATTATATCTTCTTCCGGAGAAATTGCCTGCTTTCCAGCTCCAGTATAAGGAACGTAAACGCTAACCAAATTAACTAATACGACGACTGGCTCTTCCTCGAAATTCTTGACATCATAGCGTTTCCAATCCATGTTCTTTACTGCTTCGGTTATTGCGCATCCGCTTGAATCAAAAGGAAGAGGAACCCGGTTTGCAAACCTCATTATCTCCCCTTTCTTTCCTGCTGTCGCAACCCCCCCGCCATAGGCAATTCCAACTTCAACCATGAATGGAATCCCGCCCCGGTAGACTTTCGGGCTTCTTTCGGTTACCATAAGCACTTCTGGGCTGAATATATTTGTGAAAGATTTCTCTATCTGCTCTTTTCCAATTGGCACAATTGCATCCATAGCCGGAGCAATCCATTTCAACTGCTTAAACCCGTTAACCAGCTTTTCAGCTTCTTCCCAAGTTATTTCGCTTGGTTTTTTATCGAAATTAAAATCGGGCATTATTTCCCTTAGTTCATTTACCTTTCCAGAGCTGAATCTTGCAAATGCTTCCTGTAGAAATGACGATACTTTCCTGCTTTCACTGTCTTTTTTAGCAAAATCAAGCAAATCGTGCGGGCTTATCCCTAACGGATGCGGCTTAATCTCCTGCGGCCTTGGCGGTATTACCTCCACCGAGCGCGGAAAGTTCACGGTTTCCCCGGTTGGTTCAAATAGGACTATTGAAACGTGGGGGTTCGCAAGAGCGGTCCTTCGCAAATATTCATAAACCCCGTAATTGCTTTTTTCGTATTTTACTTCCTTGAATTCTGCTTCTACTCTTAAACCCCGAAATTCCCCTTTCGATTCAGTAACCTCGGTTATTTCAGGGGCATTGGTTTGAAAATTTACCCCAACATTGCATTCGATTATATTTCCATTATGCCCGGAAACTGCTTTCACAGTTTTTCCAGTAGTCAATAATGAGTACATCTTGCATCCGCTTGCACCGATTCCTTGCTGGCCCCTTTGCTGCATATATCGGTGGAATTTAGTTCCGGACAGCATTTGTCCAAGTGCCCTTCCAATATGGGTTTTTGGTATGCCCGGGCCATTATCCTCGACCATTACCTTATAATGTTCTTTATCCAGCTCTTCGACTCTTACCTTTATTTCCGGCAATATACCCGCTTCCTCGCATGCGTCCAATCCGTTTGTTACATATTCGTGAATAATCGTAGTAAGAGACCTTACCTTTCCTGAAAACCCGAGCATTTGCCTGTTTTTCTTGAAGAATTCGGCTACCGAATGTTCCCTGAACTGTTCGAAGATTTTGTCTTGTCCATCCATGAAATCACTTTTATGGGAGTTTTAGCAATATTAACATGGGTGAATTTTTATATTCTTTGTTTTTTGTCAGCTATTTATTAATTTATTACAACAATATATTACCATGCATCTGTTTCAGCTGCCTCCTAATTCGCCATTCCGGCTTCAATACAGGAATTCATTCCCTGTAATCGGGGAGGGAATTATCGGCGGCAAGGCAGAGGGTTTTGTAAGAAGAAGGGATGCGATTGTTGATTCCGGATTTTTGATTCCGGAGACTGCTTTTTTGGCAACCGGATTTCTTTTGCAATTGCTGGAGCAGGCAATGGAAATCGCACGAGTCTCCCTTCCAACTGATAGCAAATTTCGCACTCCTGGATTCAACCTGCCCTATCATCTTGTCCGCAAATCCATTTGTTTAGCCGAATTTTCTACCCTCCATGACGCCGTCCTTAATGAGCTCATGCGCGATTTGCTTGGCTTCTTTGCGGTTCGTTCTTCACATAAAGACGAAAGCGGAGGGGACGGAAAGTATTTTTCAGGTTTCAGTCAATGCCAATCGGAAGCCCTTTCAGAAGCAATAAAACGGGTGCTCGTAAGCTCTTTGGATATGGATATGGGAGTGATATTACAAAATGCAGTTTGGGAAAAACTAAACATAGACGGAATAAATTATCCCTCTCCTATTCTTGCGGGCTGCGCCTATAGTACTAGAATAGACAATGGAGAAGGAAAAATAGTGCTTACTCCCGGTTTTGGCACCCGCGCGGTCCATGATGGCGGGGATAGATACTACTTTAGAGGAAAAGATGTTCGGCTTGCAAAAGAGAATTCTAATCCGAGAAGGTTTGATTATTTGGCTTCATCTGGATGCTTGGAAGATCATGTTCTTGATGGTGCAGCATTCGCCAGTTTTGTTTCTGCACGAACGCATCTACTCTCGCTGTTGCCGGAAATGCTCAGGAAGTTGGAAGCGCTAGCGGGCGGGCCGCAGTATATCGAATTTGCAATGACTAACGCAGGAATTTTCTGCCTTCAAATTGCAGATACTCAGGTGCTCAAGGATTTCTCCCTTGATTCTACGTTTAAAGGAAGGACGCTTGCGACCAGCAACGTAGTCGGGGGGATGGGAAGAAAAAAAATCATTCATTTGGTAGTACTAGATGGCCGAGTTTCTTCTGACAAATTCAGGCAAATGGATAATAAATTGCACGATTATCTGCTCGTTGTCCCTGTTAGCCGCTTTTCTTGCGCTCATGATAGGTTGCAACGTTCAGATATCCCAAACTCCTCGGGAGTAGCCGCAATACGGTGTGCGAGATGCGATGCTGATCCGCGGATGTTGAGCTATGAAGATGCAGACGCAGGAGAACATTTGCTAGGTGCTTTGGGACATACTCCATTTCTTCTGATTAATTCCCGTTCCCAACTAACCCTTGATTCTTTTCCATCTCGAAAAATTGGCGGTTTCACTATCTATGATGTAGATATGACTCTGGAGGTAAAAGAATCCGAAGCATACGGCCGAGTTTTCGTTAACTAATTGTTCCGGGAAAACTTCTTCATCCTCTTAGCCGTTCGCTTATCAATTGCTTTCTCAC
>JBAYGV010000133.1:0-3693 GCA_041666445.1 Candidatus Micrarchaeia archaeon
CATAACTGGCGCGGCAACCGAAGGAGGGACTGACGTATTTGAATTGCAGTATTTCGAAACCAAGGCCTATTTGGTCCAATCCCCGCAATTATACAAACAGTTTGCGGTAATTGGCGGACAAGATCGTGTCTTTATGGCTGTCCCGGTGTTTCGTGCAGAAAAACACAATACTACTTCCCATCTTAACGAAATCATCCAGATGGACATTGAAATGGGATTTGCAGACCACAAGGATGCAATGCATGCGCTTGAAGCGGTTTTCGTCCACATACTCAAGACGGTTAACGAGAAGGGCGGGGCAGAGCTGAAAACCCTTGGTGTAGAATTGAAGGTTCCTTCGTCCATCCCAATGTACAAATATTCCGACATGGTAAAGAAACTGAACGATGCTGGGTTCAAGATGAATATTGGGGATGATTTCACAAAGGAGGCAGAGAAAAAGCTTGAAGAACTCCTTGGCGAGGAATTATATTTCATCTATGATTGGCCAACCGCAGTTCGCGCATTCTATTCCATGCCTAGGGAAGATGATAAAACTTTCTGCAACGCATTCGATTTGATGTACAAAGGGTTGGAAATATCCAGCGGTGCGCAGAGGATTCACAAGCCCGAAATGATTGAAGAGCAATTGAAAGCACGGGGCTTGGACGTTGCCAATTTCGAGTTTTACATAAACGCTTTTCGATTTGGCGCTCCGCCTCACGCAGGCTGGAGCATTGGGCTTGAGCGTTTGACGCAGAAGATTTGCGGCTTGGATAATATCCGGGAGGCAATGCTTTTCCCAAGAGACAGGACGAGGTTACATCCGTAGTGCTGTTGGAATTCGTTTCTATCATTTGCTTCCATATTTAAATATATTTCGTATTATTATCTGTTCTGTGTTTTTATGTCAACATTAAAAACAGCTTCTGATTCTGGAAAAGCGCATGCAACTCGTGCAAAGGGTGGCAGACTATCTGCGTTGGAAGGTCCCTTATCTGTCCCTTGCGATTGGAAAGTCGGATGTGGGCTCTTATTCTCACTGAGAACTCCCGACGAAGTGAGAGCATATGTAAAAGCTGGAGTAGAGGAGTCTCCGGATGCCCTGGTTGTAATATCGCGCAGAATTGTTGATTCCTTTGGAAGAGCGCTCCAAAAAATTGGCCATCGTCCTACTCCCGCTGATAAAACTGGAATTCAGCTTTTTGCTTGCCCCAGAACTGCAGATATACTCGCGGAAGAAATTCTTTCTCAAGATAAACCCGATCTTCGCACATTGCAATATCTCTTTTTGTTGCATCCTGAAAAAGAAACCTTGAAAAGAACAATAAATAAGCTTTTGGACGCATACGGTACGGGTTATGAAACTCTAGACGTTTTAGGCGGATGGATGGCGTTCATGCATAATCCCAACCCTATCTATTGGTCATTCGCATGTCCTAATGCCGATAGCGCATTCGGCGAAGTTGTTCTGGAAAGGCCGGGCTTATTGGACAAATTAATGGAGGATTCTAAATATCTGTCCGCTATAAATGACCATCTCCCTATCTGCGTGCGGAAAGATCGGCTCGATGACCGTGCGATATATGTTTCCCGCACATTACTGGGCGCAGCTTCTGCAATAACTGATGATCTTGCTTTGATTACTACCTTATTTAACATACTGGTTCCAGATCGAAATGACGATTTTTATCTTGGTATGTCACGTCGCATTATCGCTTCTTATGAAGAGGGTAGATTTGATTCAGTGTCTGATCCAAACATGCTTGTCGCGCTTTTCAAGTGTACAAGTGATCTTGCGGTAGTACAATTTGTTATAGATCGCCTTCTTTTCACCGAAAATGAAAATGGACTATTGAGTCGCATAACCTACGAACCTCATAGGTTCGGACTTCATGGTTCTATTATTTGCCAGGCAGTAGATACAGATGTTCTGGCCAAATTTAATCCGAAAACATTTTTACATCGAGAAATTGCCCGTAGAATTATTGAGTATTCCGGAAGCGATGCCGAATTGGCTCTCGCTGCCAGGGGTCTGCTTTCCCATTCAAAAGAAGGTAGACGTACCTTAGCTGAGATTGCTGCTCCTTCTTAATTTCTGCTTTTTCTATTTTTTATTTTTCATCTTTCTTTAGTTACCATTTGCCCACATATTTAAATATCCTAGTTATTATTATAGATTTGGTGTTTTTATGTCAACAAGACGTCAACTTTCTGGTCAAGCTGCTAATGGGGGTAGAAGGGCAAATAAATTGGCGGATAAGCCTTGTGCAGTTGAATCCTCTTCAATAATTCCTGGCAATTGGGATCTCGAATCCATTTATAATTTCCCTACATTATTCAAGCTTAAAACTTCAAAGGAGGTACGAGCGTATATAAAATCTGCGGCAGATCATTCGCCAGTTCTTCTATGTTCGATGGCATATTCAATCAATGATAGCTTTGGGCGGGCTCTCCAACGCGAAGCTTCTCATCATCCATGGGGTTGGGTTCCTACTAAATCAGCTAAATCTGACATTAAGCTTTTTGAATGCCGCAGGACACTAGACATACTTGCAGCAGAAATTCTTTCTCAGGATAAACCTCATCCCGTTATGTTGCAGCATCTCTTTTTATCGCATCCTGAAAAAGAAACATTGAAAAAAATAGTCGACAAACTTTTCGACGCACATGGTACGGAAGATGGAACTCTCGAAATCTTAGGTGTATGGAGAGCTTTCATGTTTCACCCAATACCTACCTATTGGTCGTTTGCATGCCCAGAAGCAGATGCAGTATTAGGTGAAGCTGTGTTGGAAAGGCCGGATGTATTAGCCAGATTAATCGAAGTTGCTAAACTTAAGCCTCTCCCTCCTCTAGATGAGGAGCATAAATCTCATCGTTTCAATAATTTGTTGGGGGCAGTTTCTGCCATAAGCGATGACCTTGCCTTGCTTACTGATTTTGTCCATATTATGCCTCAAAATTGCGATTCTTACCGCAATGCCGAAACTCGCGTTGCCCAGTTTTATAGGGATGGCAAGTTTGATTCAGTGTCGGATCCAAGGATGCTTACTGCGCTTTTTAGGTCTATCGATGACTCTGCAGCAGTGCGATTTGTTCTTGAACGTCTTCTTTTCACTGAAAACGAAATGGCACTATATTCGCCCATAATTCAAGGGTGTCATGGGCGTAATTTTTGCAAGGCAGTAAGTATAGGTGTTCTGGCCCGCTTTGACCCGGAAAATGATCTTCATTTTGAAATCGCCCGCAATATTGTTTTGTATCCTGGGAGCGACAACGAACTATATCTTGCTGCCAGGGGTGTGCTTTCCAGTTCAAAGGATGGTAGACATGCCTTAGCTGAGATTGCTGCTTTTAAGCGCAAATTTTAATTGCAAATACGCTGCCACCGCCAGGGTTATTACGAAAATATCCGCAACCAAATAGAAGTAGGGAAATGGCCGATATACGCACATTTCAATGCAAGGTGAATCATACATTCGGTCCGGATGCCATCCAAACGGGTTAAGGAAAGTGAAATCATAATCCGCGCATGGGCTTCCACATTGCGGGAAATAGAACGCCACCATAAGCAAAATTTCAACAGCCAGCAAGGCAAGCAGGATTTTTTTGGTTTCCATAATCTAAATTAGATTGAATTGTTTATAAGCTTTAAGCTTCCATTATTTTCATGGCAATACTAGTTACAAACGATGACGGCTATTCCATCGG
>JBAYGV010000134.1:0-3693 GCA_041666445.1 Candidatus Micrarchaeia archaeon
AAACTCGAGAACAAGGCCGGCATTGGAAGGTTTTTCCTCAGCTATTTTGCTACTGAAAACGATGTCACTACTGCGGACAAGGTTGCCAATATTAACCGTTGGACTAATCGGGTAACTGGCGCAACTGCATGGCCATCTTTGGTATCCTCTTTGAACGAGGATTCGAAAATAAAAGATGCGCGCATTCTCGAAATTTTCTCAGGCTATGATGAAATTGCAAAAAATTTCAAGAGCGATGCAGAATACGTTGCTGCACGAGATAGGGCGTTTGAACTATTGCCAGGATTTAAATTCGAAACTGCGTCCGATTTAATAATAGCCAGTAAAAACCTTGCTGCTGTACGCAAGTATTATGAGGCAACCCAAGATTGGGCAGGATACAAAGGCATAACTGCCGGTGCCGACCCGGAAGCGCGATTCAGGGCCAGATTTAACCAGATTTATTCCAGTGCCGGGCCTAATGAACGCATTATTGCAATAAATGCAATGGCAAGGTCGCCGGAAAGCGTCAAGCAGGCATTTGATGCCGGTGCTAATATCTATAATGCCGAACGTTCACTGAGATCTGTTTTGTTGGATGTAGAAAGGGGCATACCTGAAGCCCAAGGGCATTATGGCTTTTCACCCAAAGGAACGGATTACCAGTTTTTATCCGCTGAAATTTTGTCCCGCACTTCAAGCATAAAACTAAAAACCGGAGAGTTTCCGGATTTGCAGCCTGCCCGGGTTTCAGTTCAGCTTGGGAATGTAGTTTGCAATTTCGAAGGTTCGGATGAAGTAGCGAGCACAAAGGATGCAATAGGGAAAAATCAAGCCTATCTCATGAATCAGCTTTCGCTTTCAGTTGATTCTGCAGAACGGGATCCCCTTACGATTGGTTATTCCAAGGGTGCTGCATCCGACCCGCAGCAATTTGCAGCCTGGTACGCGCGCCATTTGGAAGCAGCATCATACTCGGATTCGAAAACTTTTGATGTGGCCCGATTCGAACGTGGTCTTGCCCCTGAAATGTATCAGGTGGATTTGCTTGTCGGAGCGCTTTCTCCAGATGCGCGAACGCGAGGTGCCTATGGGGTGTTCGAATATCTATTAACCTACGGTTCAGATGTAACTGTTTGCTTGGATATTGCAAAGCAGATCAGGCAAATATTTGAATTCAATAACCTTCTTGGCAACGCAAATCAGGAAGCGAGGGAATCCTATTTCCGAGACACAATTGCACCGCTCTTTGCTTCCGGGCTAAATGCAGACGCTTTAAAAAGCTTGGTTAAGTAATTACTTTTGAACATATGGGTGTGCGACGATGAGATTTGGTTTGTTTTCGATTTTGTTAGTTCTGCTCATGCTCCCACTGCTATCTTTTGCTTTATGTCCAGATGGTTCTGTTCCGTCTGGGGGCTATGATGCCACTGGAAATCCTGTAGGTTGCGGGGGTACTGGCGGCACAGGCGGCACAGTTATTGATCCAGCTGGAGCATCCGGTTCAATTCAAGCCGCACTCCAATCCCTTTGCCAGCTCGCCAAAAACATTCTCGGGACTGCAATGATGTTCATGGTCGTTACTTCTGCCTTGGTTTACGCAGTAGGCCAGACGATGGGTGCAGAAACAAGGGCTCGAGCGTCAGTCTGGGCAACAAGCATGTTCAATGGCGCAATAATCGCAGCATTAATTTACATCCTCGTCCCGTTCGTGATAAACAAGATGCTTGAAGGGCAAAGCGTTCCTGATGTTACATCCGTCTGTTTCTTCTTTTTCTAAGTTTTTTTTCCGTTATCCGAGCCGTTATCGTTTTTAAACCTTACCAATTACTATAATTACTGGTGTTAATAGATGGAATTCAAAAACACATTATTCAGGCTATTAGTCGTATTTTCACTCTTAAATATAGCCATGGCTGCTGATCCAAACACTATTCAGGCAACCATGGGAAATCTTTGCTATTATGTAAAAAGTGCGTTAGCCGCGGGATTGCTATTGTTGACTGTTATGGCGGCGATTGTTTACGCAGTTGGCCAGGTTCTTGGTGCAGAAACCAGAGCGAGAGCATCTGTCTGGGCAACGGCAATGTTTACAGGCGCACTGATGGGTGCATTGATTTACATAATACTTCCATATATTATCGGCATGATGATGTCGGGCAATCCGGCACTAGGCCAGACTTGGGTTGATAACTGCTGTAAAATGGGGAATGCGGGGGATTACGCCTCCTGCAATCTTGATACTGTAGTGTGATACTTATGATAAGAAAAATACTCATTTCAATTTCGTTGCTTTCGGTTTTCATAGCCGCTACTCCGCATACAACTGGCGCAGGGCCTGAAAACATACTGAAGGCGTTGGGAAGCCTTTGCGTTGCATTGCAGGGGACATTGGCAGTAGGAATGCTATTGCTGGTCGTTCTCGCAGCCTTGGTTTATGCAGTAGGCCAGACGTTGGGCGCTGAAACAAGGGCTCGTGCTTCGGTATGGGCGACCGCAATGTTCGTAGGTGCAATAATCGGAGCATTAATCTACCTTATTGTGCCATGGATTCTATCGTTGCTCATGACTGGGCAGGCGGATTCAACTTGGGTCCAGAACTGCTGTACAACCGACCCGCAGCCGGACTGCATGAAAATATCGCCTTGATTTTCCCTTTTTAAACCTATCTAATCATTATTGGTTAACGACTTACAAATAGAACATTAAATTGGTGAACATATATGGCAGGAATTAGACCAGCAAGGGCTATAAGAGACATGGATAAGGTTGCTTGGACCAGATTTTCAAAAACCAAGCCTAGGCGTTCTTTCATCAAGGCGATGCCGCATAAGGACTTAAACGTTTACAGGATGGGCGCAAGGAAATCGGGCTATGACCGGGAATACCACTTGACCTCGGAACAGGACATAATCATCCGGGACAATGCGCTTGAAAGCGCAAGGCAGGCAGTAAACAAATACCTGGAAAAAATTATCCCGATGGGATTCTATTTTGTAGTCAGGGTTTATCCTCACCACGTAATCCGCGAGAACAAGATGATTGCGGGCGCAGGCGCTGACCGTCTTCAGAAAGGGATGAGGCAATCTTTCGGGCGGCCGACTGACCGTGCTGCAAGAATCTGCAAAAAACAGCAGGTTTTCTCAGTTTATACTTCTGTTGCAAATGAAGCGCTTGTCAAGACTGCATTTGCAAGAGCAAAGAAAAAGCTTTCCGGAAAATTCAGGATAGAGATAAAGAAGGGTGACTCTGTTGGCGCTTGACCGTGTAACTATAGATGATGATGCATTGATTAGCACGGATGTTGACAAACTGATTAAAGCGATTTCCTCAAAGAAATCCGTCGAGCTCGGAGAGCTCGTAAGAGAGACTGGCATAGGCCGCAAGAACGTGGACAAATGGATCCATGTCCTTGAAGAAGAAGGCTATGTCCATATCGACTACAAATTCACTCAAACCTATGTTTCCTGGGCAGCGGAAGCTCCGGAAGAGAAAAGCAAGAACTCTTCACGGGAAGAACGAAGCAAGCCGGAAGTTTTTGAGGCAAAAGAAGAGCCAAAGGAAGAGCCTTCTGAAATGCCTTCCTCCATCTATGATGATGGCGAAGAGCCGGTTACTCCGTTTTCAGAATTGACTCCTGCCGAGCCGGAATCATTGTTTTCTACTACCAAGGAAGATGAAGAGGACAAGGTAAAGAAAAAAGTCCTTCAAGAC
>JBAYGV010000135.1:0-3678 GCA_041666445.1 Candidatus Micrarchaeia archaeon
CTCTGGAAAAAGGCAACGGGAGACGAATGTTGGGGATTCGACATAAGGAACGGTCTTGTTGCAGCTGGCTGTTCGGATGGGCACGTATATGTGGTTGGCGCGGATGGTAAAGAAAAATGGGAAAAGGACTGCAAAACCATGAATCGGGAAGTTGAATTTTCTCCGGACGGAAGCCTTCTCCTTACTGGCCCATGCGGTGAAGATGATTATGAACTTTTGGATGCAAATACTGGTGCTCTGATAAGCACTGCAAAAGATGCACGGGAGGCGCTCCGCAGATCCAGGTTCACTTCAGATGGAAACGAATTTGTGGCTGGTGCAAGCTTTGGAAACCTTGCAATGTATTCCCTTGACGGAACGCAAATATGGAAGAATTACATCGGGGAATTCCCGCTTTTCCTGGAAATAGACAGTTCGGGAAATACCTACGCGGGCGGGAAGGGCCGAACCGTTTTCTCCTATGATAAGGATGGGAAAGAAAGATGGAGTTTCAGGGTGCCTGACCATGTGGTGACCGAAGGGGCGATAAGTGCAGACGGTTCAAGGGTTGTAATAGGCACGATCGGGGCTTGGGTTTATTTGCTGGATGGGGCAACCGGAAAGGTGCTTTGGAGGGATAAGATTGAAGGCGAGAATGTCGGGCACAATGCGGTTTCCATAAGCAAGGATGGAAAATATATTGCCGTTGGAGGCGCGCCGCAGAATACGCTTTACATCTATGATGAAAACGGGACGCGTATTTTCACGCACGAGGCGCAGGAGAATCCAGACCCGATACTGGATGAAAAGTGGGCAGGAATCGGGAGGGATGCGAGCGTCGGCACGCAGAAAGGGACGATGGGAACGTATATTTCAGAGGATGGCGACAAGGTTGTTGCGGCCTATGGGGATGATTACGTCCGTATGTTTGTCAGGAACTAGGGGCATTTTACCTCAGGCGTTTCATGTCTATGCCAAAAAATTCAGCGTGAAAAACATTGGCAAATAATTATGGCTATTTCGGCCCTATGTTTCCTTAGTTCCAGGTTTGTTTTTAAATTTTCCCAGCAATGCCTATTTGAGGTGTTTGCTTGAAAAAAATTTCTGGTTTCTTTGCTCTGTTTTCTCTAACTATTTTTATGTTCTTTTTGCTGGGTTGTATCTCGCAAAATTATCAGAGTATGGGCAATGGCCTTCAAATCGCCAACCCTGCATCTGTGAATTGCATAAACCATGGCGGAGTTTTGTCCATCGTTTCCGAACCTGGAGGCGAACGCGGCATCTGCACGCTTTCTGATGGGACAGTGTGCGACGAATGGGCATACTATCGTGGCGAGTGCCCGCTCAGGACCGGCCCGGCATCAGATGAAATAAAAGTAAAGGTAGTGCCTCAAAACATGGCAAAGGAAAAGCTTGAGAATGGGGAGATAGACTATTACCTTTCACCATTGAATGCAAATGATATCCAGGCAATAAAATCCGATGCTAATGCTAAAATTTCGCTTTATCCGGCAACTTCTACAATTATGGGATTATACGTTAATCCGGCGCCTGCCGATTACGGCTTTAATCCATTCTCAAGCAGGAATGCCAGATTCGCGCTCAACTTTTTGATTAACCGGGATAAAATCGCAAGCGAAGTTTATGACGGGGAAGCGTTTGCCATATTATCAAGCCCATGGCCAGGGCATCCGAGCTACGATCCAATTTCATCAGAAGTTGGTTCTTTCAATATCACTTATAATAAGCAAAAAGGAATGCTGCTGCTTAATGAGGCAATGGTCGAGGCCGGCGCTGTCATGATTAACGGCACCTGGGATTACAATGGCACTCCAATAATTCTCATCTTGCCGTTATACAACGGGACTGATGGGAGCGAGGACATGCAGAAGATGACTGGTTTGGTAGCTGATGACCTGAAGGCTGCAGGTTTCGAAGTGCAAATGCTGGAATATGACAATTATTCCAAGGCACCCCACTATTCTTCAGATCCAAGGAAAATGCAGTGGCACGTAGTTATATCTGGTTCAATATTCTATGGGATGTCAAAGTATCAATCTGCCTATTCTTTAGGCCCAAGCTATGAGGAAGGCTGGTGGAAGTATGAAAATTCAAACATTACGGCGGCTAAAAACCTGCTTTATAATTCATCCACTCCAGTTGAATGGAATAGGGCGAACAGCAAGCTCGCAGGGTTTTACATCGAAGATTCGGTTGGGTTGTGGCTGGTTGCGCTGAACAGCAATTTCGGTGCAGGAAAAGATGTAAACGGCATTGTAAATGATAGTTTTGTAGGGATACGTTCATACGGAACCCCTCGACAAGCTAACGTGCCTGGCAAAAAATCGCTTGTAATCGGAGTTCCCTATCTTTATGACGGTCAAGCATCATGGAACCCGGTCGTTGTGGAGCATATCTACATGATGGACCTGTTGAATATCATGCATGATCCTGCCAAGCAGGCAGACCCTAAAAATCTTGAAGAAATGCCCTACAGGTGGGGTTTTGAAATAGAAAAATATCCCTCGCCTCAAAAAGTTCCTTCCGATTCGTTCATTTGGAGCGCAACCGAGAAAAAATGGGTATCCGTACCGGCAGATGCAACTGCAGTAGCTAAGGTAACCTATAATCTTTCAAGATATGTCTGTTCAAAATGGCACAACGGCCAAACTATAAGCTGGGCTGACGTAATCTATTTTATTGCCAGCACGAGCGATAGATTGCATGATTCTGAAAAGCAAAAAATTTCATCAGAGCAGTTTAAGGAAGCGCTTGATTCAGTAGTTGGCTATAGGATAAATGGCAATAAGCTCGAAACCTACATGAGCATCCAAAACGTTGACGATGGGGAAATGCTTCCAATTGCGCGAATCTCCCAAAGGATTGCGCCATTTGAGATTTATGCTGCCAATGACGAATTGGTTTTTGCCAAAAAGAAATATTCGTATGGGGACGTTTTATCTAATCTGACTTCACTGAGCCTTGTGGAAGCAGAACAAGTAAAAGATGTGCTTCTTGCAATGGAAAGCCTAACCGATGCTCAAGTTGCGCCAATGGTAACCTTGGGTGGAAAAAATTACCTAGAAAACGGCATGCTCGCAGCGCGTTTGCAGGCAGACAAGGAATGGAACATTGCCCATGGCCACCTGGTGATAAGCGACGGAGCGTTCTACGTGGACTACTATAACCAGACGGATGGCTCGGTGCGCCTTTTGGCATTCCGCGACCAGTCCTATCCATTCGCAGCAGGAAATTGGATTGATAAATAAGCAAAAAACAATAAGGAAATAATTCAAGCCGGGCGTTATTCGCATCTTCAGTCATATTGATTGCTTTAACGCGCCTTCAGTTATATAAATCTTTATCCTGTATAAAAACTGACAGAGAAATATCTGCTAATCTTGGATAATGAGGAGATTTTGATGAAAATAAAATTCCTGTTGGTGCCTGTAATAATATTATCTATGGTATTGCTGCTGGGCGGATGCGTTTCACAGCCCGCAAGCAACTCTGATACGAGTCCTGTGCAGTGCGCTGCAAACAACGGAACTGTAGAAACAAAATGCGCGACTCTTTCCCCTACTGACGCTGAGCTGAGCCAGATTATCAATAATTTTGATAACTATGCAGAGAACGCGCGAAAGGATTGGAAAGTGCCGGGAATGACAATTGCCATAGTTAAAGGCGACAAGGTGCTTC
>JBAYGV010000136.1:0-3635 GCA_041666445.1 Candidatus Micrarchaeia archaeon
AAACTGTTACCCCTTTGCAGCCGGTTTTCCATGCAAGTATGTATGCCTTTTCAACATCCTCAATGGTGGCTTCGTTTGGCATGTTTATCGTCTTGCTGACTGCTAAATCAGTGTATTTCTGGAATGCTGCCTGCATCCTTACATGGGCTTCTGCATTCAAATCATAGGAAATTACGAATACCCGCTTGATATCCTCAGGTATCTCTTCCATGTCCTGAATGCTTCCGCTTTCGATTATTTTCTGCATTAATTCCTGGGAATAAAGACCTCTTACCTTCAGTACGTGTTCGAATACTTCGTCAGAATAGTAAAGTTTTGTCCCATCCATTACTGTTTTTATGAATGCAAGCGCGAATATCGGTTCAATCCCGCTTGAGGTGTCCCCAATCATGGAAATCGTTCCTGTTGGCGCAATTGACGTGACTGTCGCATTCCTCATTGCATCATCCTTGCTTGCAAATGTGCTGTCTGCGAAGCCAGGGAACGAACCCCTTGCCCTTCCCATCTCATGGCTCATTTTTCTTGCTTCTTCAGTTATGAATTTCATTACTTCCTCTCCAATCTTGTATGCTTCTTCGCTTTCGTATCTTATTCCCATTTTTACAAGCATTTTTGCGAATCCCATCACTCCCAAGCCCAATCTTCTGTGGTGGAGGGACATGTCCTGGATTGGCTTTATTGGGTATTTGTTCATTTCGACTACATTATCCAAAAATTGGGTTGCAAGCCTTGTCACGTAACGCAGCCTTGCCCAGTTAATTTTCTTTTTCCAGTCTGTTTTGCTCCAGTCAATGTCAACGAATTTGGCAAGATTTATGCTTCCCAGGTTGCAGGATTCATAGTCTGGCATCGGGACTTCACCGCAAGGATTGGTTGCCCTTATCTCATATTTTGGTGTCGGGTTAGTCCTATTTATAGTGTCTATAAACAGCATTCCCGGCTCTGCAGATTTCCATGCGCTGTATGATATGAGCTTGAAAATTCCCCTTGCCTTTACTGTCCTGATTGTTTGCATATTCCTTGGGTTTACAAGGTCGTAATTTCCATCCTCTTCAACTGCTTTCATGAACTTATCGTCTATGGCAACGCTTACGTTGAAATTCTCAAGGACTCCGGGAGTTTGCTTTGCAGTGATGAATTCTTCGATATCCGGGTGCCAAACATGCATTACGCCCATATTTGCCCCGCGTCGCTTTCCACCCTGCTTGATTACGTTTGTTGCATTGTCAAATGCGCTCATGAATGAAAGCGGGCCCGATGCTACGCCTGCGGTTGATTTTACGAAATCTCCCTTCGGCCTCAAATAAGAGAAGCAGAATCCTGTTCCTCCTCCGGTTTTGTGGATTATTGCAGTGTGCTTTACGGTTTCAAATATCGCTTCAATGTCATCCTTTATCCCGAGTACAAAACAGGCGGACAATTGCCCAAGGTTTGTTCCAGCATTCATCAATGTTGGGGAATTTGGAAGGAATTCAAACCCAGTCATTATCTCGAAAAATGCGTCCTCATAGTATTTTCGGGTTTCTTCATCCGCACCGAATTTGGTTTCTGCGGTTGAAATAAATTTTGCTACTCTTCTGAACAATTGGCTGGGGGTTTCTATCGGCTTTGCGTTTTCATCCTTTAACAAATATCTTCTTTCAAGCACCTGTATGGAATTCAAGGAGAGCTTCAAATCGTCCTTTACGCCCATTATGCTCTTCATTTCGCGCTCTACGCTTTTCCTGTGCCTGTATAATATATACGCCTTTGCCGTTGTCGCATGGCCGCGCTCTATCAATGCTTTTTCTACTGCATCTTGGATATCCTCAACAGTCGGGATTTCGTTTTCGAATTTCTTGTTCAAATATTCGATTGCCTTGTCTGCTACGTTTTCCGCTTCCTTCAAATCAGTTCCGCCTACTGCCTGGACTGCCTTAGAAATAGCGCTTACTATCTTTTCCTTGTTGAAATCAACGACATCTCCCCCTCTCTTGCGAACTTTTGTGATAGCCATGCAATCCTCCCCTTGCTGTTAGTTGGTCAATTAGATTTTCGAATTTTGCACGTCCTCCTGTACGTGCAGCAGGTATTACTAGGTAAAGCATTAAAAAGGATGAATTTTACGTCGGATTCTATTGTTGTAAAAAGGAAATATTCGGAGAGAACTTTTTAAATGCAAAGATGTGGAAAAAACGAAAAACAGATATTAAAAAATCAGAAAAAGAAAAAATTAAAAATAAAAGGAAGAAGATTTCAGAATTTCTGGCCCAGGAATCCTCCTATCAACGAAAGGACGAATCCGACAACTGCTCCGATAATTACTGCAATTATAAACGCAATTATCACAGCGACGATGCCGATTGCCAGATAGGTAGAATAGGCGCCAAGGTTTGCGAATGCAAACACGAGCGATAGGATGAGCCCTATTACTCCTGCCACTACGGCCATTACTGCGCCAACCATTCCAGCTCCGACAAGATCCAGCTTGTATGTTTTTGTTGCTGCATATCCTGCCCACAAGTAGACCAATAGTCCAATCAATCCCAATATGCCTCCGATGGCAAGTCCTGTTTGTCCCGCGAATACGCCTAATAGCTGGCCCAATACGCCCAGCACAACGATTATAATTAACGGCGTCTTAGCGGCTTCCATAATCTTTTTGGAATCCATAAATTCACCGAGAGACTATCTCAGATAAGATTATAAACGTAGCAGAGTGCCATTCGACTCCCGTCGAACTAGCAGGAAAGCACGAACACTAACTTCGTTTTTGTTTTTTTATTTAGTCTGCAGAATCCGAACCTTTCGAACTGAATTATATCGCCTATATTAAGCTCAAGGCAGGCATTTTCGCATATTCCATTAACTATTTCCAAGCTATCCTCTCGGAACTTGCCCTCGCCATCAACCAAATCCTTTGGGATTAGGACTTCGCATTTGACGTTTTCATTGGTTACCCATTGGATTTTCTTTTCCACCATTCCGTCGCCAGCAAATTCGCAATTTCCGCTTGCTTTTGTATTGTTCGTCTTGGCTTCCGTACTAGCACCGGTTTTCTTTTCAATCATCTTAGCGTTATACAAATCCTTTAATCTGAATGTTTCCCCCTCGGCTATCAGGTCGAAATCCCGTTTTGGAATAAATAGTTCGCCGTCTGTTTCTATTTCCCGCGTTCCCAGCGATTCGTTTTTCGGGTGCATTTTTAGCAACGCTTTTTGTTCCGGAGCGTTCTTTACTTTTATTTTTACCGGTTCGGGTACGAAAAAATAATGCTTTGAAACCGGTTCGAGCAGTTTCTTGTTTTCAACAAGCAATGCTTCCCAGCTTGGCTCGCTTTCCACTTTTGAAATTCCGAATGAAAGCACGAAATTCCTTATTGCTTCCGGAAGTATGCCCCGGGTACGTAGGCCGGCGAGTGTTGGCAATCTCGGGTCATCCCAGCCAGATAATTTTTTGCTTTCAACCAACGGCCGAAGCAATCTTTTGGAGATTGGCGCATTCTTTATTGCCAATCTTGAAATTGAAATCATATGCGGGACTTTCAATCCGAGCTTATTCAGCAGGAAGATATATGCTTCGTCCCGCAATTCGTATTCTTTTGAGCGTATCGGGTGGGTTATCCCTTGAATTGAATCCATTACTGCGCCCTGGAA
>JBAYGV010000137.1:0-3521 GCA_041666445.1 Candidatus Micrarchaeia archaeon
CAATTTTCGAACCACTGCCAAGTGCCCATTGTGGAATGGCTGGAATCTTCCGACAAACAATGCCCTGTTAATCATAGTTTAATCACTTACGCTTCTTTTTGCGTCAATTCCCCTATTTTTCCTGCCTGTGAAAGGTTAACGCCAACCATTTTTGAAACTCCGCCCACTCGGCTAACCCCAAGCACTGCGTTCGCAGATGATATTACCATGTCGTTGTGCGAGACCATTATCATCTGGGTGTTCTTGGCTATTCCCTTTATCAATTGGGACAATGTTTTGCTGTTTTCCTTGTCCAGCGCGTGGTCAACCTCATCCAAGATATAGAACGGTGCGGATTTCACGAACTGGAGCGAGAAAATGAACATCAGCGCAACAAGCGAGTTCTCCCCGCCGGAAAGCGAATCTATTGAATGGTCGCGGTTATTTCTCCTTATTTTGATGTGCAATCCGCTTACAAATGGCTCGTTCGGGTTGTCCAAGCTAAGGAATCCCTGCCCCACATTAATTTTGTCAAACATTGCCCGGAAGTTGAAGCTTACTGCGTCAAAAGTCTCAAAGAACGCTTCCTTCTTGCGCGTATCAATCTCGTTTATCATTTGGACTACTGCATTTCTTTCGCCATCCAGCGTTGTTATGTTCTTTTGTAGTTCGTCCATTTCTGCTTTTTTCTTGTCGTACATCTCAATGGATGCCATATTTACGTTTGGAATGCCTGCCATGAATGCTTCTGCCGATTTTACCATTTCCTGCAGTTCGTCCTTTTTCATTTTCAGCTCTTCAAATTCACGGTAGCCGTCAAATTCTGCCTTCAAATCCATCAATCTTGTATCGGTTATGGCTTTTTTCACATTAAGCTGGCCCAATTCTTTATTCAGCCTGTCAATATCTATCCTGAGCTTTCCTCTTGCTTCCCCAAGTTTCTGCAATTCCTGTTCATAACCTTTCATTGTTTCGAACATTTTTTCGATTTGCTTGCTAGTTGAAGATATTTTTTCCTCGCTTTTTGAAAGCTCATCTCCTTCATTCGTCCTGGTTTTCTTCAGCTCGTTTATTTTTTCTATCAGGTCTTTCCTTTCCATTCCAATGGTTTTTATCCGCTCTTCCTTCCTGAACAGCTCGTTTTTCTTTAGTTCCAATTCCTTTAATTTTCCTTCAACCTTGGCTCGTGTGGACGAAAGGCTTGCAGTAAGCTGGTTCTTTTTCCTTGCAGTTTCGCTTGCCTGCTCCTTTGATTCTTCCTCGATTTTTTTGAATGCCGCCTTTGCCTCTTCAAGCTTTTTCTCAACCGTTTCCTGCTCTTTTTTCGATGATTCAAGCTCAGTTGTCTTTTCTTTTATCAAACTATTAATTCGTCCAACTTCCTCTTCTAGCTGTTTTTTCCTTTGGAGTATTTTTTCGCTGGCTTTCAGCTTTTCCTTTTCGCTCTTTTCTTCTATTTCAAGAGTTTTCAGCTTTAATTCAATTTCCGCCTTTTCCGAGCGCTTTCTTGAAGAATCTTCACGCAATGAAACCAAGTCCCGCATTATGGAATTCTTTGTTTCCTTTACTTCGTTTATCTCCGATTCTATCTTCGCTAATTGGGTTCCTGCAAGTATGCTGCTCGCAACCTTTCCGCCGCTTATTATTCCCGAGCGTTCGAAAACCTCGCCTTCAAGCGTAACCATCCTTGCTGTTCCTATCCCGAGCTTCTTTGCGTCCTCAATGGAATCCATGAGGAGTGTTTCCCCGAAAACATAATCTATTGCTTTTTTCACTTCGTTCGAATGCTTAAGCACTGATGAAACTGGTGTGTTCGTGCTTTTTGCCGCATCTATCCTGGATTCAGAAACCCTTATCTCCCTTAATGGGATGAAAGTTGCCCTTCCGCTCCCAGTCTTTTTCAGATGCTTTATTATTTTGGTAGCCGTATCCGCATCTTTCACTACCACGTAAAGAAGCCGGTTTCCAGCCGCAGCTTCAACTGCCTGAGTATATTTTGTCTCGAATTTTATCAATTCGGCAACCGTTCCGTAAATCCCGTCAATATCCCCCTTTGTTCTCAGCTCTTCAATTGCCCTCAACGCTGGATTTGCAGCGGCCGGAGAGGTTTGAACCCTGAGGATAGAATGCTTTTCACGCAATTCAAGCATTTTCTTGTCCAATGAGGCTGATTCAGAGTTGAATTCTCGTTCTTTTTGGAATAGCAATTCTATTTCGCGTGCAACTGAAGTCAGATTCTCTTTCAGCGACTCCTTTTCCTCCTTTACCCGTTCATCTTCACTATCATCAACGCCAACCGATGAGTTTATCGATTCTATTTCCTGCTTTCTTGCCATGATGAGCTCGTTCTTTGATGATATTTCACTTTCGCATCTCAGTATGTCTTCGCTTAAATCCCTCTCCCTCTTCATCATGGTTTCTATATTTTTTGAGAGGTTCTCCATTTCCTTGCTTTCTTCCGTTGACGCGTAGCGTTCAGCTTCCGCTTCCAGCGTTTTCAGCTGGTTTTTCATTTCTTCAATTTCCTTTTCTAGCTTTGAGATATCATCCTTGCTGTGCTTGGCTTCCTTGGAATGCTGGAGCTCTTCATCATCCAGTTTTTTTATCGCGTTTTCCCTATCCTCAATCATCTGGCCTTTTGAGCTTATGGCCGCCTTCAGTTCTTCTATCCTTCGTATTAGCTCGGATGTTTTTTGCTTGTGCTGGAGCTCCTTGCTTATTTCGGTTCTTCTGGTTTCCATTTCCCTTATTTTTGCTTCTACCCCGAGATTTTCATCATCCTTCTCCTTTATTGCCGAATTGATTTTCTTTTCATTTTCAGCGTTTGAAGTGAAATCCTTGTCTAATTTTTCTATTTCGTGCTTGAGCAGTGTTCCTTTCGCATTGGTCATCTTCTTTTTGTGGTCAGAATATTGTATCGCAACTTCCTTTTCCCTTCCAAGTTCGGACAGCATTGCGTTCTTTTCGCCCATGACTAGGTTTGCCTCGTTTATCTTTGCCTCAACCTGTCCGAGCTCGCGCATCGCCTCATTCTTTTTGTCTTCAAAATCAGATATGCCGGCAACCGAATCTATAATTTGGCGCCTTTCCTTTGCGCTCATGTTGATTATTCTTTGGACTTCACCCTGGGCGATGATATTCCTCCCGCTTTCGTCCAAATTGTGCTTCCTCATTGCTTCAAGTATCGCCATCCTTGTTGTCTTTTTCCCGTTCAGCTTGTAAAGGATTTTTCCGTCTTCCCGGATAGCGCGCTTTATCTCTATTTTTTCGTCCCCTTCAAAATAAAGCGTAACTTCCGCCGTTGTTCCGCCAACGTGGATAAGGTCCCGGACTTTTTTCGCCCTCAATGATTTCAGGCTGCTTTCGCCAAGGACGAACCGGATTGCATCCGTGAAATTTGATTTTCCTGAGCCGTTCGGACCAACTATAGAAGAAATTGGCGCATTAAACATAAGCGCGCTCTTACGCGCAAAAGATTTGAAGCCAGTAAGTTCTAAACTTTTAAGATGCATTAAAGATATTTTAACATTTTTTTTATAACC
>JBAYGV010000138.1:0-3488 GCA_041666445.1 Candidatus Micrarchaeia archaeon
AAAAGGTGCTTAATTCGCTTGAGGCGCGGGAAGCGGCGCAGAAGGCAAAAGACCTGATCAGGAGAAAGAACGTATTTGAAACCAGTGTGCTTCCTGGAAAACTGGCAGACTGCGAATCCGAAGACCCGAAAAATTCCGAAATTTATATCGTCGAAGGAGACAGTGCTGGGGGTTCGATGAAGCAAGCCCGTGACCGCAAGCATCAGGCTGTCCTTCCGTTAAGGGGTAAAATTCTTAATGTTGAAAAAGCCCCAATAAACAAGATATTGGTTAATGAAGAGATAAAGGCAATAATTCTCTCGCTTGGCTGCGGGTTTGGGGAAGATTTCAACGTTGAAAAAACAAGGTATCACAAGATAGTGATTGCGACGGACGCAGATGTTGACGGTTCACATATACGAACTCTGCTGCTTACGCTGTTTTACAGGTATTTCAAACCAATTATAGAAAAAGGGTATATCTACATCGCAACCCCTCCGCTCTACAAGATTTGGAAGGGAAAAACCATACGATATGCTTACAATGACGCGGAGAAGGATGGAGTTGTAAAAGAAATGGGGGACAGCCTTTCCATTCAACGATACAAAGGTCTTGGTGAAATGAACCCGGAACAGCTCTGGGAAACAACCATTAACCCGGAAAACAGGACGCTTAGAAAAGTAACTATTGAAGACGCAATGAAAGCTGACGAATTATTTGACATATTGATGGGCGAGGAAGTGGAACCAAGGAAGAAATTCATAGAAGAATACGCCCGGGAAGTAAAGAATTTAGATATATAGCTGGTGCTCACATGGAAACGATTGTTGACAGGCCGATTGAAAAGGACATGAAAGAGTCCTACCTTGACTATTCGATGAGCGTAATCGTTGGAAGAGCATTGCCCGACGTTCGGGACGGCTTGAAGCCAGTTCATCGAAGAATTCTTTATGCCATGTACGAGCTTGGGAACAGCCATGACAAGCCATACAAGAAAAGCGCAAGGGTGGTTGGTGAAACTCTTGGTAAATACCACCCGCACGGCGACGTTGCAATCTATGATACGCTTGTAAGGATGGCCCAGCCTTTTTCACTTAGGTATCCATTGGTTGATGGGCAGGGAAACTTTGGTTCAATTGACGGGGATCGCGCAGCTGCAATGAGATATACAGAAGTAAGGATGAAAAAGATTGCAGATGAAATGCTCCAGGATATTGACAAGGAAACCATTAAGTTCATCCCTAATTTCGATGGAACCCTGAAAGAACCGCTCGTTTTTCCTTCAAAAATACCGAATCTCATAATCAACGGCTCGGCAGGGATTGCAGTCGGAATGGCAACCAACATACCGCCGCATAACTTGGTTGAAATAGTGGATGGTATAAATGCGATAATAGATGGCGCAGATGAAGAAAAAATATTCCAAATTATCAGTGGGCCGGATTTCCCAACCGGAGGAACAATCGTTGGGAGAAGCGGAATTAGGGAAGCATACAAGAACGGAAGGGGGATAATTCGCCTTCGCGGGAAATGCGAGATAAGGAAGGACAAAAACGGGAAAGAACTTATTGCGATTAGCGAGATCCCCTATCAAGTTACTAAGACTTCAATAATTGAATACATAGTAGAGGCAGTGAAAAATAAAAGAATTGAAGGGATAAGCGGGATTCACGACCGCTCGGACAAGGACGGAATCGAAGTAATTATCGACCTCAAGCGGGATGCGGTTGCGGAAGTAATTGTAAACCAGCTTTATGCCCATACTCCTTTGGAAAGCACATTTGGAATAATCAACCTGGTGCTGGTGAACAACGAGCCGAAAACGCTCGGGATATGCGAGATATTACGTTTATTCATTGAATTCAGGAAGGAAATGGTCACATTGCGGACTAAATTCGAGCTCAAAGTTGCTGAAGAAAGGGCGCACATATTGGAAGGATTGCGAAAAGCGCTTGACAACATTGATGCGGTGGTTGCGTTCCTGCGAAAAACAAAGGATGTGGAATCCGCACGAGCGGGCCTTATGAAGGAATATACGCTCAGCGACAGGCAGGCAAACGCAATACTAGACATGAAAATGCAGCGGTTGATTGCGCTTGAACGCGAAAAAATTGACCGTGAATATGACGGATTGATTAAGACCATAGAAGAATTGAAAGGCATACTTGCAGACGTCAACAAAGTACTTGCGATCATTAAAAGAGAATTGGCAGAAGTAAAAGAAAAATATGGGGACGCAAGAAGGACAGACATTATCGAAGCGGTTGGAGAAAGGTTGCCGGAAGAATTGATTCCAAACGAAACGGTAGTGCTTACGATAACCAATAGGGGGTATATCAAAAGAGTTGGATTGGACGAATACCGCGCACAGAAAAGAGGGGGAAAAGGAGTGGTTGGCGCAGGGACAAAGGAAGAGGATATCATTTCGGACATGATGGTCACAAAGAATCACGATAATCTATTGTTTTTCAGCAATCTCGGAAGGATTTACTGGCTGAAAGCATACGAAGTTCCGGAAGGTGGCAGATACGCTACAGGAAAGCCGATTGTGAATTTAATCCAGATGCAAGAGCAGAACGAGAAGATAACCTCGTGGATTTCTGTCCAGGAGTTCACGGACAAGGAATACCTTTCCATGATAACAAAGAACGGGATAATAAAAAGAATTTCTTTGGATAATTTCGCAAGGCCGCGCAGGGGCGGGATAATTGCGATTACTTTGAAGGAAAAGGACGAACTAGTAAGCGTGCTGAAAACCGATGGAAAGCAGGACATATTGATTGCAACCATGAACGGGCAGGCAATAAGGTTCAATGAAGTAGACGCACGCGAGATTGGAAGGACGGGCCAGGGTGTTATCGGCATACGATTCAAAGAGGGCGAGGATAAAGTAGTTGGAGCTGCAGTTTGTTCCAAGCCGAGCATAATGACAATGACTGAGAATGGCTATGGAAAACGCACTTCCATTGATGAATATAGGGTTCAAGGACGCGGAGGGTCGGGCGTAATAAACATAAAAACCGAAGGACGGAATGGGCACGTAGTTGACGTCCGGGCAATTGATGATTCTGATGAAATAATTGTAATTAGTTCGAAAGGCCAAACAATTAGGTCACCGGTTAGCGGAATCTCGGTTATTGGAAGGAATACGCAGGGTGTGCGCATAATAAGGCTTGATGATAATGAGAAAGTAGCTAGTTTTACGAGCATTAAGAAGGAGGAAGTAATTGAGAAGGCTGCGGAGGAGAAAACAGTGGTTTCCGAAAATCAAGATGAGTAAGTGTGTCAATAACCTTATCGCCGCCATTGCATTCGATAAGGAATCTTAAAACATCCCTGGAAGAGTAAGCATTGAAACCGCCAAGCAATTCCGAAAGTCGTTGAACATAAGCGTCGTATCTTACAGTATCAAAAAGAACGCATCCGAAAAGAGATTCTAGTGCATCAAAGGATTCGGAAACCTTAAGCTTATTCATAATCACCGGATTTTCAGCATCCAAAAAAAGATT
>JBAYGV010000139.1:0-3473 GCA_041666445.1 Candidatus Micrarchaeia archaeon
ATTCCGACATCCCTGTAAATCCTCCTTTCGAATTTGGTCCTGAGCAGGTTTACTACCGCATCTTCGAGATTGCTCCCAAACATGCTTGCCGGCACTTCAATTCGGTCTTCTACCTCTTTCAAGTAATACATAAATTTGCACCTTCCTAAAATTAACGGGTTTTAACAGGAAATCTATGTCCAGAATGGTTTAAAATGGTAAGTGTTTGCTAAGGCATTGTCTCCACCCAGCCGCGAGTCCCAATTACTATATTTTTAATCCCATCCCGTCATTATCATTCCTGATATTTATGGAACTTCACGAACGGATATTCGAGCTTGCGCTTTCGCGCTCATTTTTCTTCCCATCCAACGAGCCCTACGGCTCTGTAAGCGGGTTTTATGATTATGGCCCGGTTGGAAAGCTGGTAAAGAACAAGATTGAAAATCTCTGGAGAAAGATGTTCATTAGAGAACTGGGCTTCCACGAGGTTGAAACTTCAATAATTACCCCATCAATTGTCCTTGAAGCATCCGGCCATGTGGGCAGCTTTGCAGACCCGGTTTTCGAATGCGAGAAATGCAAAACCAAGGTAAGGGCGGATACGTTCGCGGGAAAGGAAATCACAAAAACAGAAGCGGCAAAGGGAGGAAAAGAATTCCAATGGGACGGGAAAGTGGATTCGCTTACCGAAGCGGCGAACACATATTCGTTGAAATGCCCAAACTGCAAAACTCAATTTACAAAAGCATTCATGTTCAACCTAATGTTCAAGACCGGAATCGGGGGCGAGCAAACCCCAGCCTATTCAAGGCCGGAAACAGCACAGGGAATTTTCACTTCGTTTCCAAGACTGTTCAGGAACCATGGAACAAAGCTCCCGTTGGGAATTGGGCAAATCGGAAAGAGTTTCAGGAACGAAATATCCCCAAGAAAAGGCCTTGTGCGCATGCGCGAGTTCACCCAGATGGAACTGGAATATTTTTTCAACCCATCTAAGCCGGATTTCGAGCTGTTCGAAACGGTTGCAAATGAAAAAATGAGGATGAAAATCGACGGGAAAATCACAACAAAGAGCGCAAAGGAGCTGGTTGATGAAAAAATAGTCCCGAACCAGATTTTTGCCTACTTCCTAGCAATCCAATGGAAATTCTACAAGCTTTGCGGATTGGACGAAAATAAAATGCATCTCCGCGTGCTTCCAAAATCCGAAGTCCCGCACTATTCCAGCGGCAATGTGGATATGGAAGTTGAAACTTCGCATGGAACAATTGAGATAAGCGGGAACGCATACAGGACGGATTTCGATTTGTCCCAGCATGCCAAAGTTTCCAAGCAGGACCTATCCGTATTCGTTGAAGAGGAAAAGAAAAAAATAGTCCCGCACGTTTTCGAAGTTTCCATGGGCGTTGACCGATTGTTTTTCTGCATGCTTGAACATTCCTTTAAAGAAAAAGACCAAAAGGACGAGACCGGAAACTGGAAGCTCGGGACTCAGAAGGAATGGGAGTGGTTCAATTTCACCCCGTTGGTTTCTCCCTATTCTGTTGCAATCTTCCCATTGATGAAAAAAGACGGATTGGCTGAAAAAGGCTATTCAATTGCATGTTCATTGCGCGGCGACATGGACGTTTTCTACCAGGAAAGCGGAAGCATTGGACGAAGGTATGCGCGCTGCGATGAAATCGGCATTCCCTATGCGGTAACCATTGATTATGATACAATGAAGGATGATACGGTTACGGTAAGATATAGGCAGAACGGGGCACAGGAACGGGTTAAAATTTCCGAGCTTCATGAAAAGATAGTTAACAATATTCGCGATAACAGGGTGTCATTATGAAAAAACTATTGGTTTTGGCAGTTGTTTTATTCTTGTTTTTCGGTTGCATAAATTTTGATTTCCTTGGGGGGCAAAAGGACGGGTCTACCGTTACCGTAACTAATGGTTCCCAAACTGGCACATCCTTGGTAATCACTTCCAAAACCAATTATTCTACCTTGAACAATGACACCAATTCAAATGGAAAGCTCAATGGAAGCGTGGGGTTCAGGTATGTGCAAACTCCGGATGCAATGGCCGTTGTTTATTTTATCCCAGTTGCCGATGAAAGCAACCAGGGGGATGCGATATTTATCAAAAAAGGAGACGTTGATATTCTTATCGATGCCGGCCCGGATACTGACGGCGGGAAAGTCATTGATTTCCTTAAATCAAAGAAAGTTGACGATATTGAAATTCTTGTTTCTACCCATCCTGACCCGGAACATTACGGCGGTATAAGGGCAGTTGCGGAAAAATACGGCATTGAGCAATTCTGGTGGGTAGGCAACTCATTTGGGAACACAAATTATGATAAGCTTATTTCCGACCTTAAGGCAAGGGGCGTTGATGTAAAAATAGTTTCAAGGGATTCAACAACGTCAATAAACGGGATGAATCTGCGTATTTTGAATCCTCCATCGACTGCAGTTAGTGCTGAAGGGGATGCGGATGCAATGGATAACAATGCCGTGGCAATCAAATTATTGGACAGGAATTTTTGCCTAATGTTCACCTCAGACATTCTTTACGAAGCACAAACCCAAATTGGCCTGCTTCCAGACATACAGTGCAATATCCTCCAGATGCCTTACCATGGGCTTGGAATTGGTACATCAAACATTGCAATGATGCTGATTAAGGTCCAGCCGAAGGATGCAATCGTAAGCGGCGGGGTTACTGATTTTCATTCGCAGGGCGGGCAGCAGAATTCAAGGATAAGCATGTTCGAATTGCTCAGGATTAAGGATATCAATTCCTATGTGAATTATGAGAAGGGGGCAGTCAAGGTAGTAAGCGATGGGAAAACCTATGCGATAAGCTACGAGTAGACTGCACTCGCACTGCTGTGCTCGTTAAGCTCGGGTGGGTAGGCTGTAGCAATTTGCTATTGGCCAACTGTAATAAACATCCCCCGACAATTTCATTTTTATCCGATTCGTAAATTCTGTGGAATTTCCAGTAAATCCGTTGGATTTACATCTGTCGGGATTTTTGAATCCATCCATCCGAATTCTAAAAGGTTTGCAAACGCTTTTATTCCTTTCTTCACACTGTTAATTGCTGATGAAATATCGGCGCTCGTTTACAAATTTCGATAATCTTCTTACAAGAATAGGCGGGGCAGCTCTTACTCTCGGTTTTGGTCCTACTGGCGCAAAAACAGAACAATATCGGTTCTTTTGCAAGCATATCGAACGTTTGGATGAAGCTCATCCCGGAAAAGCAACCTTGGAAGTTCTTCCAAATGTAGCTACTACTCCTTCGTTTTGGAGTCATTTCCTAGGGCGGGCAGGAGTTTCAAGAAGCAAACCAGATAGGTCAGAAAGAGCAATACTTAGAACTCCTTTCAAGCCAGAAGAGCGGGAATATCTTCAATACATTAACTATCTTATGTCTGGAGACCCAAGAAGTTACCGTCCCTATCCTGCGATATTCAACGCATGGAGGA
>JBAYGV010000140.1:0-3460 GCA_041666445.1 Candidatus Micrarchaeia archaeon
CACGGGTTATGATGATAAATTGAAATACGCGAGCATATTCGGAGACCGCTCAAAATTAGCGGAAATAAACCCTGAAGAATTATATCTTGCCTTGCGGAATAATACTATCCATAATACGAAAATCGGCTTGGGGATATGCGCAAATATAGGGATATTCACTGCTACCTTTTTGAGGGGGCTGGGGGTAAAGGCAAATGCGGTCAGCATTGGGACTGGCCAGGGAATGCACGTAATTGCAATCGCACAGGACACAGCAAACCAGACTAGCTATGCAGTTGATAATGGATGGGCGGATTCTGCAAAAGGAGATGGGATTTGGCCGGCAATAAGGAGGTACGCGGCAGTAATGGGAGTAAACCTATTGTATGCGAATATCTACGATGATAATAACAAATTCATGGGGACCTACCGCGGGCCGGAAGGCAGGCTAATGGATTCTGCCCTAGGAATGGAAGAGGGAGAGACGCTAAAGAGATCGCTTTCGAAAAAAAATAAAGAATAATTACTCAACCCAACAAGCGAATTACACATCATTTTTATTACTTAACAGTATACCTTTTTTGTGGCACACAGCATTTCGAAAAGGAAAAAGCCGTCCCGTGACGATTACGTACTAAAAGAGGAGCGGAAGCTCGAAAGCGAGGTATTTGACCATGAAACGCTCCGCGTACTTGCAAAGATAATGAAAAAGGGGATAATCGCAACCGTTGATTTTCCGCTCAATACTGGAAAAGAAGCTAACGTGTTCAGGGCAACAACTCCTGACGGAACGTTTCTAGCGATAAAAATATATAAAATGGAAACTGCGCCTTTCCTGCGCAAGATTGAATATATTGAAGGCGACCCTCGATTCAAGGGAATAAAGAAAAACGACCGGGAGCTCGTGCTTGCATTCGCGCGCAAGGAATTCAAAAATTTAAAACTTTGTGAAGAGGCTGGAGTGAACGCCCCGCGAGTGATTTATTTGGATAAAAACGTCCTGATTATGAGTTTTGTTGGGGAAAAAGACCTGGCTTATCCGAACATGAACCAAGCGCCATGGGCGGATGAAAAAGATTTGGATTCCATATTGAATGACATCAGAAAAATGTACCGTGCCGGGCTTGTCCATGCGGATATTAGCGAATACAATATATTAGCAAGCAAGCCGCCAGTACTGATTGATTTCGGGCAAGGCGTTACGCTGGCGCACAACAGGGCAATGGAATATCTTGAGCGGGACGTAAGGAATATTTTATCTTATTTTGAAAAAAAAGGAATTAGGCGGGATTTTGTTAAGACACTGGAATGGATAAAAAAAGATGGGAAAAAATAGGAAGAAAATTGAATTAAGCGAAAACTTTCACATCTTTTCCGGGCATTCTATCCCAAGCAAGCCCAATGAATTCTCAAGAACGATGCTGGTTGCCTGGACAATCGCCAATCTTGATTTCTTCGCATCCTTTGTTTCCGCATTCAGGACAGAAGAAGTCGCATAGAACTTGTTGAAATCGGTTGCCACATCCAAAGAATATTCCGGAAGATATTGGACGGATAAATCTCGGGCGGACTTTTGAACTAATTCCGGAAACTCACAGAGCCTTCGGATAAGCTTCTTTTCTTCTGGTGAAAATATATACTTCGAGCTTGTCCCAGGCTTGCCTTCTGCCTTTGAAAGTATGCTGTGGGTCCGAACGTAGGCATATTGCGCATAGGGTCCGGAATCGCCTTCTAAATTAAGAGCCTGCTCCCAGTCAAAAACCATTATGCGGTTGCTTTCCCGCCTGACCATTGAGAACTTTATAGCTGCCAAAGTAATCTTTAACGCGGTTGCATCAACCTGCTCCTGCGGCCAGTCTTCGTGCCTTTTCCTTATCTCCTGCTTGACAATTTCCAGGAGCTTGTTTCTCAAGTCTTCGTAAAGAACCATTGTCCCGTCCCTTGAAGACATTTTGCCTTCCGGAAGCATTACTAGGGCGTAAATCAGATGATAGGATGCTTTTGCGGCTTTCCCGAAAACCGGCCCGCCGATTTTCTCGAATGTCTTGAATAATTGCTTGAAATATAATTCCTGCTCCTTTCCTACAACGTGGATTAATCTGTCTGGGTCATATTTCTTGAATTGCATCTGGACTAGCCCTAATTCTTTTGCGTAATAGAGCGGATAATCTTCCTTAGTGAGCAAAACATAAACTCCAAGCCCTTCATCCTTCAGGTCCATTATTACTGCGCCCTGGTCCCGTTTAGCCACGCCATTCTTGAGCATATCCAATGCAGTTTCCTTCCCAAGCTTTTCCACCTGGCTTTCAAAGTAGAATGCATCGAAATGGGTTCCGAATTCCTTGTAGAACTCGTTAAAATCATCAAGGCACCATTGGCGGGTTTGTTTCCATGCTTCTGAAATTTTCAAGTCCCCCGCGTAAAGCTTCTGGTTTATTTCCTGCGCCTGCTTTTCCAGTTCGGGATTCCCTTTGATTTTCTGCGAAGCCTCGGAATAAACTTTCCCGAGCCAGATTCCGCGCTTTGTTTCCGGGGCTTTTTCATGGTAAAGGTTTATGTAGCCCCAGAGGCATTTGGCAACATGGGGACCAATATCTCCCTGGTAATTAGCACGTATAATTTCGTTCCCTGTGAAATCCAGAATCCTTGAAAGCGATTCGCCAAGCGAAACGTTACGTATATGGCCGATATGCACGCCCTTGTGGGTATTCGCATGGAAGAATTCGACCATCAGGCGCTTTCCAGTCTTTTTGCCTTTTCCAAATTTCACCTTTTCCTTTAGGATTTGCTTTAATGCGCTGGAATAAAACTCGTTCGATAGGTAGAAATTCAGGTAGGGGCCAGTCACTTCAACACGTTCGATAAGTTCGGCCCGTGCGGATAGGCTGGCAGTTGCCTTCTCGGCAATTGATGCCGCAAGCTTTGCAGGATTTTCCTTCCTTTCCTTTGCCAGCATAAACGCAATTTTTGAGGACAAATCCCCAAAGCCTTCCTTTCCCTGTTCGATTGATTGGAAAGCAAGCTCCTCAGTTGAACCTGATGCTTCGGAAATTATTTTTGATAATTCAGTTTTTGCCTTGGAAAGCATTTGTTTTCACCGTGCGGATTCACAACCCGAGAAGTTCGACTATGATTGCCTTTTGTACGTGCAATCTATTCTCCGCTTGGTCGAAAATTATCGAGTTCGGGTGCTCAATTGCATCCCTGCTTATTTCATAGGGCACGTGGCAGGCCATGCAGTGCATAAGCTTCGCATTGCTGTGGTATTTGTCAAGCAACGCCTTGTTCAGCTGGTAGGGCAGCAGCACTTTCTTCCTCCTTTCAAATTCGGCTTTGAAGCTTTCCTTAACGCTTCCGTCCGGATTGAAAAATTCCATGTTTATCCAGGTATCCGTGTGGACGAAATCCGCGTCCGCAACGACGCTAAGGTCAGTCGTTTCATTGTAAAGGCCTGTTGCTTTTGCCTGTGCTTCCAGTTCGG
>JBAYGV010000141.1:0-3398 GCA_041666445.1 Candidatus Micrarchaeia archaeon
CTTGCGCGCAGGAAAGCGAAATGCAAAATTGGATTCTACCTTGGTGCTTGCGCTGGAAATGAACTTGAATGGAAATCCCTCGCCCGCGTTCCGGAATTCGCAGGGCTGAAAATTTATATGGGCCAGAGCACTGGCAGCCTTCTTGTTGATAACGACAAAACGCTTGAGGCACACTTCAGCGCATTCGACCCCAACCGGCCAATCGTAGTCCATGCAGAAGACCAGAAAGTAATGGAACAGGAAGGAAGAACGAAGGAGGCAGCACTTGCAGCAGTGAAAAAGGCATGTGTTCTTGGAAAGAAATACTCCAAACGGCTTCATATTGCCCATATTAGCTCTGTGGAAGAAGTAGAACTTGCTAAAAAAACATACCAAAAAACAACGGTTGAAACTTGCCCGCACTATTTATTCATAGACGAAACGCAGCTTGCCGGGCTTGGATTCAAATCTGGAGTAAACCCGCCAGTTCGGAATAAAACAACGCGCAGAGAGCTTTGGAAAGCGCTTGTTAACGGAAGCGTAGATTGCATCTCAACCGACCACGCTCCGCATACGCTGGAGGACAAAAAGAACGGTGCAAAGGGCTATCCCGGGCTTGAAACCTCGCTTGCGCTCATGCTGGATGCGTACAACAGAAAACTGATTCCGCTCGAAACTATCCCGAAGATGATGAGCGAAAATCCTGCAAAAATAGCAAACCTAACGGAGAATGGCGAAATTCGGGTCGGGATGAACGCAGATTTGACTATTGTTAATCTAAAAGAGGAATGGGTTGTTCGGGGCGAAGAGTTTGAAACAAAATGCAAATGGAGCCCGTTTGAAGGAAGAAAATTGAAGGGACGGAACAAAATTACAGTTATTGATGGGAAAATTGCGTATGAACTGGGGTAGTGAGAAGAACAAAAAAAACGTAACTTCCAATCAAATCTTTATTGTTTTGACTAGGATTTTTTTATCAACTTTTTTCTTCAATGCGTCAATAAAACCATCAACATCTTCTGGCGTGAACGAATAAAGGTTAGTGCCAACTCCAATTGGCGCTTTCTGGCTAGTATGGACGACTATTACTCCTTTTTGTGGAACAAGCACCGTAGTCCATCTAATAAGGTAGTAAAGATTAGTTTTGTAATTTATAAGATAATCAATATTCCTCTTGCCACTCTCATAAAGCACTAAATCAATTCCAGTTATTTCCTTGAACAACGGTCTTTTCCCTGGAATACCGGGCACACAATTAGCCGGATCTGGATCGATCTTTGTATCGCCTATTACATATTTCAGGTTTTTCCAGCCATTCCTTCGGTTTCTTTCCGAGTTTACTACCCAAAAAGCGATAACTGAAACTAAAAGATATATGGCATTTATGGGAAGCAGACCTTTCCATTCCCAAGGAGTAATTATTGCAGCAACTAGCAACGCTAATCCAACAATTATACCAATCGCATATTCACAGTAAAATAGGAATTTGTTAGCTACCTTATCATTATCAGGGTTAACGGCCTTGAATATAATTTCCATTATTTTATATACCGATATAACTTAATAAATTTGTTGATTTTTCTGCCAATGCAATGCAGCTTAATCCGCCAAAGCCTACATTTATAAACACTACTCACCATAATATATTTGAGGTGTATCTAATGAAATATTTGAATGTAATGATTATTGGACTATTGCTATTGGGGCTCGTTTCCGCAGCATCACCAACCACTTTCGGTTTGAAGCTCGTTGGTTTCGAAACCCAGAATGGAGTAAACAAGGCTATTGTTGAAGTGTATGGAAATTCCAAGGGCGTTCTTCCTACTAATAAGCTTGCTTTGACCCAAAACCAGCTAGTTTATGTCAGCAATCCTGGCATTTCAATAAAGTATGTTGGTATGCATTCAAGAACTAGCGCAATCGTAGAGATATATAAGAACGGCCAGTTGGTCAAAAAGAACGTTTTGACTGTTGGTAAGCTTACTACATTTACCCTCTACTAATTTTCTTTTTTATTTGCTTTATATTTTTTATTCGACAATAGAATTCGGTTAATTCGCTTCACTCAATTCTTCTTATTACTATTTTATCCCCTTCTTCCCTTCCAACAACTTCGCTATCTCCATGCCTGCTTATTTCAAACCTTACCAACCCAGGCCCTTGGAACGTGAATGCCACTTCTGCAATCGGATATTTCACCAAGCTTGCCAAATCTGAAATGCCATCCCTCCCATTAACATAGGCGATGACTTCGCCGCCATTCCCCTGGCTTTTTATGGTCAGGTTGATAACTGAGGATGGAATAAAAACTTCTGTGATTACCGAGGAATTGCCCCCCGACCCGCCAACTGCATTTGAAAGCTCTGCCAGTCTCATTGCAACAACCTGCGCCTGAAGCTGCATAACCTGCTCATTGGCCTCGCTTGCCTTGAAATAGGTGATAAGGAGAAGTGGGATGAAAAGAAGCAAAATTACCCCCACTAGTATCAGCAATTCGGTGCTAACCTGCCCTTTGGAAGTTGAAACGCAACCTTTCGGCTTTTCTCGGTTTTTTTGCACCATGGGATTACCCAATTACCTTACTTTCTCTACCCTGTTTTTTACCTTATCCTTTTTCTTTACCAGCACGCTGTGGAGTTCGTTTGAAATAATATCCATGGCTTCCTTAATTGAATGCGCCTCTGCACTGAAAGAAAGTGGCTCGTTTTCAACTTTCAAATGCATCTGGACAAGATAAACAGATTTCCCTTTTTTGAAATGCAAGTTTATCCCGGACATTGAAAACGATTTTTCAAACTTGGAAACTATGTGCAGCACTGCCTCTTTTATATCATCCTTGTTTCGCATATCTTCGGCATTAAGCCCGCTTATGAGCACATCCGCAGGATTGGAAAACATCGTAATTACCTGCCTGAAAATATCGGTTGCCGAAATCACTCCTTTTGCAGAATGATCGGAAACCACCAATATTGATGAAAAATTCCCATCGGCCATCTTTTGTATTGCTTCAGTAAGCATTGATTCCTCGGAAACAGAAGGAACTATGTCCCTCATGAAATTAGAAACGGGCATGTCATTCGGATTGGTAAGTTCTGCAATTACTTCGCGGCCTTTCTTTTGTTTTGGCTTCAATAAATAGGCTGCAAAATCGTGGGTTGAAATCAACCCGACCGGAATCCCGGAACGGGTAACTACAAGCTTGTTCAGGCCGTTTGCCTTCATTATTGATTTCGCTTCTGAAACCTTCGCATTGTGATCCACAGTCATTACGGGAGAAGTCATAAACGAATGGGAAGATGCAGCTGGAATCAACTTGAGCGCAATAAGCTCGCGCATCATTTCAGCGCGGGTATATTCACCTTCCGGAGTCAATCCGTCGGACTTCAAAACCGGCAATGCCTTGAAATGGCCGCTCAAGA
>JBAYGV010000142.1:0-3385 GCA_041666445.1 Candidatus Micrarchaeia archaeon
AAAAGGACATTAAGCGGCTTGTGCTTTCAAGGTTGGAAAAGAACAACCACAAGACAAGGTTTATCCGCATGCATGTCCAGAAGGGCGAGAAGCTGGAGTTTGCGCTGCCAATCTCAAGGACACCAGAGGAGCTGACGATTGAGTATTCGGATTATACGCATACGTTCCAGGTGCGCTGAACATGGCAATTTTATTATTCAGGGGCGAGCACCCGGATGCCAACAGCCTATACTATATCGGAGTGGATATCGACCATGCTTTTTTCCTTTCAAGCCCGCGGACTTTGTTTGTGCCGAGATTGAATTATTCGCTTGCAAAAAAGTTGTTTCGTCGCGGGAAAGTCGTTGCGTACTCGGACATCTATGCTGAACTCAAGAAAGTTGTCAAGGGAAAGAAACTGCTTATTGACATGCGTTCGCTTCCTGCTTCCTATTACAAGAAAATATCCGGATTTGCGAAATTAACCGACGGGTCTTCTAAATTTTTGGAGGAACGGATGATAAAGCGAAAGGAAGAAGTGGAGAAAGTTCGGATTGCCGTCCGGTTTACAAAAAAAATATTTGCAGAAGTCGAAACAAAGCTAGGTTCGGATAAACATGGGTTCAAGACCGAAAATGATGTCCGTAAGTTTTTGTTAATACGAACGATGGAACTTGGATTGGAGCCAGCATTCGATCCGATTGTTGCGAGCGGTTCGAACAGCAGGTTTCCCCACTATCAATCCGGAAATAATGCAAAACTACGCGATATGGTTTTGATTGATTACGGGGTTAAATACAAGAATTACCGAAGCGACCTTACCCGTTGTTTTTTCCTGAAGCGAGGATTGGAATCCGAGCGTAAGTATTCCGAGCTTAAGCAAATATTCCGCAAGATTATGGTCGCGTTCCCGAAGTTCAAGAATGGAAAAGAGCTTGCAAAATTCGCAGAAAAAGCATATGCGAAGCGTAAATTCCCGGTTCCGCCGCATTCCTGGGGGCACGGTATTGGTTTGGATGTCCACGAGTTCCCAAGACTAAGCCTAAAGTTCAAGGATAAACTAAAAGGAGCAACCATGGCGTTGGAGCCTGCAGTTTATTTCAAGGATTACGGGTTGAGGTACGAAGAGACTATTTATTTTGACGGAAAGAAAGCGAAAATATTATGATCCTAATCTCCTCCTCCCCAGCCTCCCTGAGGTTCTGAAAAGCGCCCATCATCCATTGCGTAATGGTCCCCAGAGCTTCCACCATAACAATTACCATAAGGGCTGGAATAGCACCTGCGTTTTGCAGCCATATTTATGCGGCCCATTCTCGCTGCAATTCTACCGAACACATGTGTTCCCTCATTCGTTCTTAGCAATCCATCTTTCACGGTATCTAATAAAAATGTCGCCTGAGCATTTGCTCTACCATAATCATTATCTGTATTGTGGGTGCATCTATTTTTTGCCAGATTTAAGAATACTCTTGCTAATTCGATGTCAGGATGCCTTTCAAACAGTTTACGAATCCATTTTTCTTCATTAGCATAATCATCCCAGCGATTTGACTCGCTTTTCCAGATATAAACTGTCTTATAAAGCTCCAAATACGCTTGAAATAATGCGGCAGCCGCATCCGCGTGCTGGGAATTTGCAATAAAACCTTCTATTTTTCTTTCAAATTTTTCCCATCTCCCACTTGTCTGGCTTCGCCACGAGTAAAAGCTGTTTACGTATTGCCCCTGGTCCAGTGCATCCTGCCTTGCGGCTATTCCAAATACTGCCGCTGAATACCTTCTGGTGTCAGAGTATTCACAGGCATCTAAAATTCGTTGGTGCGCTTCAATGTGAAGTATTGCTTCCCGAGCCATCTTTCTTAAAATCGGATTCGGGTTAGTTCCAGCAATCTTTTCCAATTCATTCAATGCCGGGCATTCCAAATCCGTTTTTCCACTTCTGACGGCGTTTTCTATCTCCAGATAATATTGGTGTATCATTTTGTCTACTGCTTTTCGCTCTTCTGAATCCGAACGATTGAATGCATTTGCCACCCTCTCGCGCCAGGTAGGTCTTTGCACTACTCTTTCAAACTCATCCGGTTGCCCTTGTCTTTTATTAATGCGTCCGCTTGATAAGACATTTCTGTTAGCTGCAACTATCAATAAAGACATGGAATCACGTGTTTATTGTTGTATAAAAGTATTAATAAATGTTGTTTTTTATTGAATAAAAAAGTGTAGATGTAAAAAGTGCAGGGAGAAGGATTTGAACCTTCGAACGCACTAAGCGACAGGATTTCAGACGTCTGGAAAGAATTCCAGCCTTTTCCCGAGGCTTTTGGCCATTTGAATAATTTAGCCAAAAGGCTCCTTAAGTCCTGCGCATTTGACCAGGCTTTGCTATCCCTGCGGTAGGTAAAAGAAAATTAGGAATAAATGTTTTATAAAATGCGCCTACCCATACATCGCTCCTTCCGGAGACTCTTTCGGGCCGCCCATCCTCTTGGAAACCTTGGACTTAATCAGGTTTTCCTTTATCGTCTTCCCGAGCTCAAGCGCTTCCTTATCCAATGCAACAGTATCTATTCCAACACCTATGAAATCAGACAGGACTTTCAACGCGTTTGCAGCAGCTTTCGGGTCAAGATAATCCTGCGATGCTTCTGCAAGTATAGAAACAATTGGGTAATTTTCAAGAACTCCTTTAGTAAGGAGCACGCCGGTAACTCCAGTCGTCGCCCCTTCCTTTATCGGCTTGGTTCCTTTTTTTGCAAGAAGGGTTTTCGTAAGTTTCTGGTCGCTTCCAACAACGTAGACGACATCCTCGCCTTCTTTCATTGAAACCCCGCCAAGCGATACTATATATGGCGAGTTCAGTGATTTTGCAAATTCAAATACTTTGTCTGCAAATTCCTGGGATGATGCAACCGGAATTGTCATTTCCGAAAGAACTACAACCAAATTCTTGTCGCTGGAATAGTGGACACGGGCCGCTGGCAACGGAGTGTAATTATGGATTGCTGCAAGAGGAGCAAAGCTTTCCGAAGTTATATATCCTGCGAATGGCATGTTCATTTTTTCAACAAGATGGGCTGCGGCAACGCTCCCGACCAATCCGGTTCCCGGCAATCCGATTATTATTACTGGCTTCTTGACCTTCATTTCCAGAACTTTGTGAAATTCTACTGCCATAGCAATCACTTCAAGTAATATCCATTCAATTATTTTACACCGATATCCAGAGCAAGGTTTTTTATACTATCCCTTCAACTAATATGTATAAGTGGTTTTGTATATGGCTTGGAAACAGGAATCAGTATCAATGCCCATGGGCTCTGCTGGCATACTTGGCATTTCCCAGGGAGAGACTTTGGCAGGGATACAAGTTGACCCAAAGACAATAGTAATCGGAATACTCGTT
>JBAYGV010000143.1:0-3378 GCA_041666445.1 Candidatus Micrarchaeia archaeon
ATTACCTCCCCAAAATCTATTTTCATGAATGTTTGGCCAATGTCTGGAGGGGTTTGCAATAGCTGGTCCGGAAGCGTGCTGACCCCCAAAATAAAAGATATGGCGACTGCACCAAGCATTCCTATGAAAAATGCGCCTTCGGTTTTTCTAACTAGGAAAATCAAGGTTATGGCAAGTCCGAACAACGCAACCATCGTGCTCGGGTTTCCTAGGTTTCCAAGGGCAACTATGGTTGCAGAATTTGCAACTACGAAATGTGCGTTTTGCATCCCAATAAAAACTAAAAATAATCCAAGGCCTCCAATCAGGGCATGCTTGAAACTTTCCGGAACCGCCGAGCTAAAATCTATCTTCATCAATGAAAACAGGGTCATCGCTATGGCCCCGCCTAAAACCGCTAGCAATGCTGCCCCATAGCTAAAACCCATTCCGCCAATTACCGAATAGGCAAAATAGGCGTTTAGCCCCATGCCGCTCGCGAGCGCAAATGGCCTGTCTGCAAGAAGCCCCATCAATATGCAAGCTATCGCCGCGGATATGGCAGTTGCTGCAAAAACCGAATCATAGGGTATTCCAGCATCTTTCAATATGGCGGGGTTTGCTACCAAAATGTAAGACATGGTAAGGAATGTCGTGGCAGCTGCAACTATCTCCCGTTTCATGAAACCTCTATCCGTGTTTTCAAACATCTTACAATACCTTTACTGTTATTGGTTTTTCTCTTTTGCCGTTAGTGAACATTGCTTTTTTTTCAGTTATTACTTCCAGTATCTCCTTTCCATGGTGTGTCCTGGCTGGCAGGACTACCGCGCCACGTTTTCCATTGACCAGGCAGGGGTAAAGTGTTATTTCCCCATAGCTTCTTCCCTGTTCTTCAAAGCGTTCTATCATTATGGGTTCCCGTGCCAAAAGTTCCGGCCGTTTTTCCATACTGCTATCGTCCAGCCGTATATTCAATGTCCCGAAATAGGGGGCATAGCCCAACTTTAATTCAATGAATGGGGCATATTTTCGTATATAATAGCTTCCTTCGCCCAACCCGTCGATTAGGGTTCCTGAATAAACTAGTTCATTTTGCCCTTCAAAAACACGCTTAAGTTCAAGGTATTCCTTTCTAACTTCTGCCAATCCGCCCTCTTCAACCCTAATTCCGGCCGAGTCCCGTTTTATCTTTCCTTCACTTTCCAATTCAAGCAGCATCCGGGAAGCGTTTTGCTGGGACATTCCCAGTGCCTGCCCAATTTCGGTCGTAGAAATCCTGGCCGCGGCCCTATGCGCGCCTTTTTTTATCAGGTAAGTCAGCAGGATATTCATGATTACCATTATTTTGGTAAGTAATAAAAACAATCCTATCCCCGTATCCCCCACCCAAAGGTATTAAAAGGTTGTTATCGAGGTTAAATAAAATTATTGATGTGATTCTATGGCGGATATTATTGAATTAACCACGGCTGGTATGAACCAGTGGCTGACAAGCGCCGGCGCAACTATGCTTGGCATAGTTCAGGCAGCAGTAATTGTGATCGTCGGCTGGATTGTTGGCAGCTTGGTTGGATTGGTGGCTAAGAGCATCTTGGACTTCATAAAATTGGAGCAATTTTTAAAAGTTCACAAGCTCCAAGATGCGTTGGGCAGCGTTCAAGTAAGCAAAGTACTTGTCCAGTTGGTGAAATATTACATCATCCTGGTATTCGTACAGCTTGCAGTATTCGGCCTTGCATTAGGTCCGTTGAGCGACTTCCTAGCTAAGGTGATTGACTTTGCTCCGAAAGTTATCGGCGGGATGTTAATCGTCGTATTTGCAGCCATCTTGGGTGAACTTGCAAAGGAAAAAGTCCTTGAAGTCCACGAAAAGGAATCCTACATGCGCCTTATCGGCACTGGTGCCAAATACGTCGTCGTATTCATGGGCCTTATCGTCGGTTTGGATACCATCGGATTCCCGACAAGCATAGTGAACTCTACCTTCATAACCATCGTCCAGGCACTCGGCCTTGGATTTGCATTGGCATTTGGCCTTGCATTTGGTTTCGGTGGACAGGACACTGCAAAAGAATGGGTTAAGGAGTGGAAAAAGAGACTCCACGTATAAATCCCTAACCTCTTTCTTTATTTTTCTTTTCTTTTTAATATTATTATGAATTTCGAAGGTTTAGAGCTAGCTGTTTCTGATTCCGTTTACGAGCCGGCAGAGGACTCATTTTTATTGGCTAAGCATGCGGCAAAGCTTTCTACTGCGTTGAAAGGGCGAATTCTTGAGATTGGCTGCGGTTCTGGGATTGTCAGCTTGGCTGCAGCTAGAGCAGGTAAGGAGAACGAAGTTATTGGAGTTGACATTAATCCCCAAGCGGTTAAGTGTGCGAGCGATAACGCGAAAATAAACGGAATAACGAACGTTCGGTTTATGGAAAGCAATCTGTTCGGTGCCGTTAAGAAAACAGAGAAATTCGATTTAATATTGTTCAACCCCCCGTACTTACCTACAACCAACTCCGAGCGAGTCTCCGGCCCGCTTAATGCTGCTTTTGATGGCGGACGGGGCGGAAGGAAGGTTCTTGATGAATTCTTGAAGGAGTTTGACAAGCATTTGAAGCCTAACGGGACGCTATTGCTAATTCAAAGTTCGCTGAATAATTTAGAGAAAACGAAACGGGAATTAGCCAAGAAAAAGTTCAAGGTCGAAATCCTCGAAACCCAACCCTTCTTTTTCGAGAAGCTTTATTTGCTACAAGCGGTTCATAGGGGCAGTTAATTTTCCACTCGTCCAATTCAATATTGTTAGTGTTTCATCTGCATGGCAAGCGTACGTTTGTAAGCGTTTATCTGGATACCCAAAATTCAATCCCATTTTACCATATCTCATTCTAGATTCTTTTGCCATTCTATCAATGCCGTCAAATTTTGGTTTTACATAAATATCATAATATGGGAAGTTGTCTCCAATTCCATCAGTATAGCAAACTTTTCTCCTATCAAGTCCCTTGCCAGCGTTTCCATACCTTCGTAGTACTTCAAAATAATCCCGAGTCCCTACATGTGGAACCGCAAATGGCATCATATTGTAAAATTCTATGGGTAATCCTTCCGTTTTTATTTGCTTGGCCAAATCATACGCATTAACTATGGAATCAGCCACATCGTCCCCAGAAACTGCATAATGAGTTAATATCATTGATAGCTCAACTTTTATCCCATTTCGTGCGAGCGTTAATATTACATTTAAAGCTTCTTGGCAGGTATACCTTCCATTTTTTAGTACCTTTAACATTTCATCAGAAAAACTTTCAACACCTATCAATGCCCTTCTAAATCCAGCACCCATTAATAGGTTTATGGTCTCCATATCTGGTATCCGTTGTCCTAGCTTACCACTGGCCA
>JBAYGV010000144.1:0-3328 GCA_041666445.1 Candidatus Micrarchaeia archaeon
ACATATGGCGGGCGGTCTACCCATTGGACGTAGTCATTCGCAAATCGAGCGATTGAACCCATTCCTGCCAGGTCACTAATCCGTTGTTTCCAGTCCGGGTCCCTCCAATCCCTGCCGCATATCCACTCTCCGATGGAGAAGACCTTCTGTTCGTCTTTCTGCCTGACAAGCGGAATCATTTCATCCAGCCGTGCCTGCACCCTATCTTGGAGCGCATCCATTATCCGGTCTGGCAGCATGCAGCTTGGCAATTCTCTGGTAGTTTTTCCGAGCCATTCATATATTTCATAAAGAAGCCCGGCGTCAAAGACAATCAGCCCTTTCATGGCCCGTTCATCCATTCGCTTACGAATCTCATCCTGTGGCATCTGAGATGTTCTCATGCTTCTCTCAAGCCATTTGCTTACTTCGTAATGGAGATTAAAGCCATGCTCGTTGAACCCGTCAAGATTGCGCATTTCGTGATAGGCAATTCCTAGCACTGCCTGCCTTAGGTAATACCTATCTTCTCTCATCTGGCGGTATGGTATCCTGATTTCAGTTCTTGAGCCGGATGCGTGCGGAACTTTGAGTTCTATCACTGCCATTTTTCTCCCCCGAACGGTTTCCATCCTCCGAAATGGTGTGGGTCTCCGCCTTGCGGTATATTATAATTATCCATCCGCTCCTGTTGCCATTTTCGGTATTCCCCTAAAATCCGTTCAATCGGAACATCCGCTCCCAATAGTCGTTCCATCATTTCCAGCCTGCTATCATGGTTCTTGTCAAACCATCCCCTTACGCTGAGCTGTTCCTTTGGTTCAAGCCGCCCTAGCAGTTCATTCAGCCTTTCTTGGGCGATGTGGGAAATTGCCAGCTGCGCGCTCATTTGGAGTGCCTGCATGTCGTCTACGTTTGGTTTTCCCGATGGGTTTTCCAGTACTTTTTTGACTCGTTCCTCAACACTCGGTCCATGGGCGGATACTAATCTTTCCAAAAGTCCAAGGTCTTTAGGGTTATTCCGGAATTCCACCCTGACTTTGGATTGATGGCCCGGCCTGCTTGCCGATGGCACGTAAAGCTTTAGCACTACCATCTCAAACACCCCTCATTCTTACCGGGGAAAAGTCCAGCCCTTCGTCTAGGGCAATTTGCACATTCCGCAGGATTGACATCCGCGATATCCCAAAAATCCGAGCGAGCTCCCTTATGGATTTTCTCTCGCTAAAATAGATTTCCAATAATTTCCTTCTTTCAACTAGTCCTAATGCTGGCTTTCTTCCTTTCTTACTCGGTTTCCAAACACCCTTTGTTCATTTTTTCCATTTCAATTCACCTCGTTTGTTTTTTCTTTACATAACGCATTCTATGCGCTTTGTAATTCCATTATGCATAAAAGAGGTTATAAATCGTTGTCACGGTTTGGAAATCTTTGGCCGATTGCCTATCCCCTTACCAACTTGAACGCAGGATGGTCTGCACTTAACTTAACGTAATTCTTTATGAATGCCAAGAACGCGCGCGGTTTCCCGATTACTGCGCCTTCCTTTGATTTTTTCGGGTTGAACCCTAATCTTAAAAAAAGCATCTCGTCGCTTGAGCGGAATTTGGTTATCCGTACAATTCCTTTTTCGTCTATATCCCCTACGGAATCAAAAATCCCTGCCAGATAGCTTGCTGCATATTCATTGAGATATTTGAAGCGTTCCAGTTCTTCGCCTTCAACCTCCTCAAAGAATTTTTTGTATGCAGTGTTATGCGACATTAGGCTGTCTTCCCTGGTCATTATTTTTTCAGGAACCGCTATTTTCTGGCTAAGCATTTCTTTTACGAATAGTTCTAGCTGTTTCTCATTTCCGTAAACCCCAAGGCCTTCCTGGGTTTTCCTCTTTTTCCAGAATCCGATTAGGTAAGCAAGTTCAGGAGTCAGCTTAATCTTCACGTTTACGCCTCTAGTTTTTGTTTTTTAGTGGAAAAGTCCATCTTCACTGTTTTTTTGGTCGGTACCGGAACTACTGTTTTTCCAGCTACTGCCTCCTTTATTTCTGAACTCAAAAATTCGTCCATCTGCAATGAGAACCATCTTGCTGTTTTTTCAGAAATCCCAGCGTTTTGGAATATGTTTCGTATGTCGTTCTCTTCCTGCTTGGTAAATGGCTTTTTATCCTGGGAAATTTTTTGGTTCGCGTTTTCAAGCAGCCCTGCAAGCCGTTGAATGTCGGTTTCCTTTGCTTTTCCAGCTTTAAGCGCGGTTAAGATTCCTTTTGCAAGCACGACGTTCCTTTTCTTGGTGTTTTCAAACATCCGCTTCAATTTGCCAGAATCATCCTTGCCGAGTTTGCCTGCCTGTGCCGCATCCATTACCCGTTTTACGAAAGAATCGAAAAATCCCATTGGAATACCTTGGTTGATAAAACACGCTACAGGTTAAAAAGGTTTTCACTGCCAGGAAAAATTAGCCTAATCCCTAGCCCTTATTCTCGCGCGCTTTTCTGCCCTCTGCTTTTCTTCATCTGCCTTTCTCAGTGCTGAAATCTTATGGTGGTCAATGTGGTCGAGGGGCATTTCGTATTGCATAACTTTTGCCATATCGGTAACTTGCATGCCCGGATGTTTTCTCCACAGCCATTTCATTCTTGCGGTTATTGCTTCCTTTCCCATTGTTTCCGTTGCAGGTTCGTTTGCAATTACCGCAATGTCCCCCCCGGACTGCTGTCTAAACCTAAAAATTTTAGGTATGCGTTGCATTCCCGCATCTTTCATTACAAACATTGTTGTTTTTTCCGTAGATTCTGCTGCACCAGTTAGGCCCGTGGTTATCTCCCTTATTGCCACTTCAAATGAAAATCCTGCAAGGCGTGATTTGAATCTCGGCAGAGCGCCATTATCACGAATCATCTGTTCTATTATCGATTGGGGCCTGCGGTCAAAAAGTTCTGGATTAAGCGGAAATTCATATCTTAATATTGGGATGAACGAGGAGATGTCTATCGGGGGCAAGTCTGCAGGGACACTATCTGCCATGGCAAACATTCTTCTTAGGATTGTTTTTTCATCCACCCTAATGACTGACGGCCTGTCCGGGGCTATTTCATATCTTATCGCATTCCTGTCAGGTGCTGGCTTTTCAGCATCTCTGAGTATTGGATTTATCAATACTAATCCTTTTGTTGCGCGTCTATACATAATTTATTATTTAATACGACCATTTTTAAATGATTCGCAATAAATTCCGATTCTATGACCCATAGAAAAAAGCCAGCTCATCAGTTCGCTCAAGTTCAAAGTGCACCATTAACCCTATTCGGCCAGGCACTTCAGGTCGCACTTGTAAAAACGTCCTGTGCCT
>JBAYGV010000145.1:0-3320 GCA_041666445.1 Candidatus Micrarchaeia archaeon
CCTTTGCCTTTCCCATGATTATTTCTCCTACGTTCAGCCTTACCCTCGTATCCCTTCCGGACACAAAGCCCTGGGATGAAAGGTTAAGGTCAATTCCATAGCCAGAATGCCTTGAATCGGTTACCATTCCGACCATTAGGTCGCCAGCTATCGGCTTGTAAACGCCTTCGAGCTGGATGAACCTTCCTTCGTCATCAATCATTCCCATGACAGACGCGTAGGTTGATTCGCCATCAACAAAGGTATTTTCAATTCTAATCTTTTGGTCTGATATTTTCTCCCCTGGGAGAACAATTTTTCGCATTAAATACACCTTTTTAAAGTATTCATCTCTCTGGATGATTTTTGTTTTTTATAGGCTTAGGAGCCACAGGACTTAGAATATAGCGTTGTCAAATAGCTATTTCCGTCACAGGTTACAGGATTATAGTGTAGGGAAAGGTTTAAAAATAACTGGTGGCAGGTTGGATTGAACGCACTCTGTTGAAGCACTCGTTTGGGCTGCTGCCCAAGTCTCTCCATCTCTGCTGGGATGTCGATCGCTTTGCTCGTTGAGTTCGGCTGTGCTCGTTAAGCTCGGCGGTGGGCGGGTAGCAAACAACGCAAGTTATAGCAGAATGCCCTACCACAGGGAACGTCGAACGTCTTCATAAGGAAGAGAAGCCGGATTTAAAGTTCTCCCATAAACCGGGTCTCGAAGTGCCCATTCTTTAATCGCGGGAATATCCGAGTCGTTAACCTCTACAACTACGGCAACATGAGAATTGAGAGATAACGCCACATAGACACAGCGTGCACGAGAGCAACGGTCTTTTATCGTAATATTACGAGCGAGAATGCCTATATATGAAGAAGAATCTGCTCTGGCCAAATATCGTTCAGCTGGTCCAGGATGGCTTCCAATGCCGTAAAATAACTGTTCACCATGTGGAATTCCGGTTTCGGCGTGCGGCATATACCAACCACTTTCATTTGGAAAATTAGGAACCAAAATCAAACGGCTATCAGGGATGTCCAAAAAAGTATGCTGTCTGTGCTGCTTGAAATCGGCTGAAGTTAAGCCAAGGACCACTAACCCCCCATGTGCTCCCCTATATCTACCCGTTGCCAATTCCACAGTGAAACCATCGAAATAAGAATGAGTAATTCTATCGCCTAGTTCAATTCCTGGTCTTTCATAGGCAATCAATGCATCAACAGGAAATGAATGCGCTGGACGGGGTGAAAGATGATTATAAATAGTTACGTCTTGGAGCGCAGAATCTGCTAAATCGTGAGGTATTACTCTGAGTGAAAGGCCATGCTCGCGGTTGATTCCTTCAATCCACGAATGAACTTTATCCAGCGCCAGGCCATAGTAACCACCTTTGGCGATGAATAGTTTCTTGGTCTGACCACCAACCTGCAAAGTCAATAATTCCCGGTTATGCATTGCGTATGAAGCCATAAAAACACCAGAATCCTAGTGTTAAATGATGAAGGATTAAGCTTTAAATAAGCATTGTTGCGGGCGTATGCCAAGCACTCGCAACTGATAGAGCACACTTAGCTCGGCAATACCTTCGTCTCAACATCCCCGGAAGTCTGCTTGTTCAGCTTATCCAAGAACTCGCTCTGCATCCCGCCGAAAATCTCAACTACGACAATCAAATCCCCGCGGCTCGTCCATTCCTCTTTCTGGATTCCGTAATTCTTCAGGGTTCCATAGCAGCGATTGGCATGGGCGGCAGGAACTTTGACCGCGATTTTAATCTTTTCGAACTTCAAGGGAATAATCGGCCGCAATTTCTTTATTATTTCGTCCAACTGGAAACGAGCATCCTTGAACGGCTCAACATGGATTTTTGCCTGCTCGAGCGCATTTTCTATTCGCATCTGGGTGTGCGGGGCATTAGTTCTCGGGTCAATGGCCTCTCGCATAAGAATGGAAACTATTTGCTTATATTTCTCCTCAACTTTTTTCCTTCGCTGTTCGGTAGTAAGCTGAACTTCCCCGTTCCTAAGGATGAATTCAAGAATGGTCATTATGTCTGTAGTCCCGAAAACTTTCTGGACGTCAGTTGTCCTTGCCTTTTCTGCCTTTTTCGCATCCGCGTAGATTTCTTCGGCAACGATGATGTTTTTCACATCCGGCTTCCGCCCATCCAAAAACAAATAGGCTGCATCAGGGTCAACGAACAATTCGAACCTTTTCCCATCCCGTTCATAGGAAGCGATTATTGCCTTGTCAAGAGAAGTCATAAACAGCACCTTAATTCTTAAAAATTACCCGAATTAAACCAGAATCGCAAATAAGTATTATAAACTTGCCGTACTAAATTATTCCTGGCGGTATTTTACAACTATACAAATTATTATAGGTGGTTAGATTGGCAAATGTAACAAATGAACAAAAACCAGCTGACAAGCTGATTATAGGGAAAAATGAAGTGTATATGGTTGCTGCAGGAGTACTTTTGATTCTTCTTATAGCATCAGTATTTACTGGTGGATTTGGAATTTTAGGAAACAAAACAGCTACGGTAACAAATCAAACCGCAACGTTTGTTCCGGACATGGCAAAAATAAATGAAATAAAAACGCTTTTGGAAGACAATTATTTCGTATCCACGGGACAAACCGCAACGATTACATACGTAAATGCAACGCACGAAAGCGGATTTATAACAATAACCTATAGTGCAGAAGGCCAGGAAGTCCCGATAACCATTTCAGATGATTACAAATATATATTTGGTTCAAGCCCAATGGATCTTGAACTTATAAAACAGCAGATGGCCGCAGCCAAAACGCAAGCAGGAAGCCAAACGACTACAACTACTCCGGCAGAAAAAGTAGACAAGCCAACGGCACAGGGATTCATAATGGCATATTGCCCCTATGGATTGCAATTCCTCAAGGCATATGTTCCAGTAATGGAACTTTTAGGGGATAAAGCGGATATTAGCGTAAACTTTGTCCAATATGCAATGCATGGAAAGAAAGAGCTTGATGGAAATAATTACATTTACTGTGTTCAGAAAAATAACAAGCCATTGCTTACGAACTATCTGAGATGCGCTGTTGAAAATGGAGATTATTCCGGATGCGTGGCATCAACCATTGGATTGAACTCCAGCACAATAGACGCTTGCGTAGTTTCGCTTGATGCGCAATATAACATAACCGGGCTTTACAACAACCAAAGCACTTGGTTAAGCGGGCAATACCCAATGTATCCAGTTGAACAAGAACTTGCCAGCTTATATGGGGTTCAGGGTTCGCCGACTTTCGTTTTGAATGGCAAATCAGTAAGCGTATCCAGAACTTCAGAAGCGATA
>JBAYGV010000146.1:0-3318 GCA_041666445.1 Candidatus Micrarchaeia archaeon
ATGCAAACTGGGGGGCGGAATCAAAAAGCAATGGAAACTCCTCTTCATCTCTTCTATCGCTTCTTGAGAAAACTGTTGAGAGCCAGATGATAAGCGACGTTCCGCTTGGCGCGTTCCTTTCTGGCGGGATAGATTCAAGCACGATTGTCGGGCTTATGAGCAGGATTGGGAAAAAGGAAGGCGGGGGAAAAAACAGGAAGCCAGTCGAAACATTCACTGTAGGTTTTGGGGAGCAGAGCGATGAGCTGAAATATGCACGAATCGTGTCTGAGCATTTCGGGACGAATCACCATGAGATAATTGTTTCCCCGGAAGAAGTCCCCAAACTAGTGGATAAATTAGTTTGGCATTATGATGACTTGAATTGGGATAGCGCTTCTCTCCCAGTATATATGGTTTCGACTCTTGCTAGAAAATACGTGAAGGTCGTGCTCACTGGAGAAGGTTCTGACGAATTATTTGCAGGCTATGAAAGATATAAGCCGTTTTCCCCTGCGATTCCATTGGTTCCGAATTCCGTTCGCTGGAATATTTATGGGCGGTTCATAACGATGTTTGATGCGAAAACGCGAAGGAGGGTAGGCGGGTCAGCCTACGGGGCTGATGGGCTTAATGGCTCTTATGCAGAACTGGTTCTCGCGTCATACAAAAACGCGCGCGGGAATCCAGCGCTCAAGAACGTAATGGATTTCGAGTTCAACGAACTGCTTCCAAACCAATTGCTGAACAAGGCAGACAAGGCAATAATGGCCGCGTCAGTTGAAGGAAGAGTTCCATTTCTCGATAATAGCGTAATCGCTTTTGCAAATTCCGTTCCGTTGGGGCAGAAACTGCATGGGCTGGAGGGCAAGCATATCTTGCGGAAGGCAGTAAAAGACTTGGTTCCTGATGTTACAAAAGCAAGGATGAAAAAAGGGTTTGGCGCAAAGCCGATATTCTGGTTCAGGGATGAAGGGATGCGCGAGTTTGCAGAAGGATATTTCGATGACGCCCATCTAAGGCAGGAAGGGCTGGATTTTAGCGGCTACAAGGAAATGCTTGCAAACGTCGGAAAGCCGAAGAAGGCATACCAGCTCTGGGCAATGTTGTTACTGGAAATATGGTACAGGAAGTTTTTTGAGGAGAGCAAATGAAAAATAATTGGCTACTTGGTAGTCAAGAGAGTTGAATCGCATGAAAATCATACTCCATTTTATAGGAAGCCTTGAAACCGGCGGGACTGAGCACATGCTGCTCGCTTATCTTAGGAACAGTAAAAGCAAGGAACTGAAGCATATTGTTTGCACGTTGCATGACAAAGGCGAGCTGAGGCAGGAATTCAAGGATGCTGGAATAGAAGTCGTTTCGCTCGGTGTGCGCGGCAAAGCTGATTATCCTCTTGCTATGCCTAAATTCGCATCGCTGATAAAAAGAATTAAGCCTGCCATCGTCCATTCCTATTTGCTTAAGGAGAGCCTGATTGCAAGGCCAGTTTGCAAACTGCTTGGAGTAAAATTAATTTCAGGAAAGCGGGATACCGACCGGGGCAAATCAAAATGGAAGGTAATGCTTGACCGGATGACAATTGGCATGTGCGAGCTTAATATTTCCAATTCTCTTGCAGGGGTTTCAGAGCTGAAATCCTATGGAATCCCAGAAGGCAAAGTAATCTGCATACCGAACGGAAAGGACATCTCCAAGCTTGACATTGAGCTTACGAAATCAGATGCAAAAAAGAAATTAGGGTTTTCCAAAGATGATGTTTTGCTTGGCTGTGTTGCAAGGCTTTACGAATTCAAAGGGCAGGAATATGCAATAAGGGCAATGCCCGAAATAATTGGCATGAAGAAGGATGCTGAGAAGCGCAAGGAGATAAAGCTCGTCCTTGTTGGGGATGGGGAAATGAGAAGCAGCCTTGAGAAGCTTGTCCAGTTCCTTGGGCTTGAAAGCAACGTCGTCTTTTTAGGGGAGCGGAAAGACATTCCAGAATTGCTTCGGGCGTTTGATATTTTCGTGTTTCCTTCCTTGCGAGAAGGAATGCCGGGTGCGCTGATGGAGGCGATGGCAAGCGGCCTGCCGGTTGTTGCAACAGACATAGACGGGAACCGAGAGCTAATCATTAATGGGAAGAACGGAATTCTCATTCCGGTTAAGAACTCTGGGGCGATTGCGCGTGCGGTTGGCTCGCTTTTGAACAACAAGAAGACTGCAGACCAGCTTGGCAAGAGCGCAAATAGGACGATAAAGGAAAGGTTCAGCGTGGAGGGAATGGCTGCAAAGCTGGATAAGATTTACGAGAGATATTAGAAAATGGAATACTCTATTTAAATTTAGAGATAATCGGGTATTCATCTTCGTGAACATGTTTTAATTGTGGATTTAATAAAATTCCGAACTCTTTTTGCAACTTTTCCATTTCTTTTTGCTCGGTTTCATTCCAATCTGGAAGATCTATAAGACAAAGTTCATAAGAACGTTCAGGACGTATTTTCATATCTGTAGCGATACCAATAACTCGTTTATTTTGTTTAAATATTCCTCTTGCAACAAAACATATTGCTCGAAGCAGTTTCATTCTAATTTTTAATTGCGGGTCATCCAAAAAAACAAAACAATATGTTGTAGTGCCGAATGGAATAAATCTACGAAAGTGATCGTTGTATTTTTCTTCATTAGCTTTAGTCTGGGCTTTAAAAAAGGCGTCGCTCAAAGAACGCCTTTCAAACCGGTTTGTACGTGCTAACTCTCTTGCAATTTTTTCATATTCAATACCGCCAGTGTGTGCCTTGTTAATAATATCGTCCCACCCATAGCTAATCTTATCCGCCTTCTTTTTTGCTAGATATTCTGGCTTTTTTTGATATTCATCCCACATGCCTTCATCGATTATCAACACGTCATAACTTTTCAATCTATCAAAATTGCGGCCGTCAGTTAAGTAACACGCTAATAATTCTTTTTCGCCCCCATTGATTATCATGGTATCGTTGTGCGCAATCAAATCCTGTTTTCCTTTCAGATAATTTGTAAAATCCCAAACTGTGTCGAGTTCATTTAGTACTAGTTCGGTGAAGTCTCTGGTAAACGTATGAATTACGTTGGTATCTTTTATTTCAACTGATGAAAAAAAGTCTTCGCCATCCCCTAGAAGCGCAGATATCAAGTATATTTCTTTTATCTGATTGGGGTCAAACAACTCCCTGCCTCTTCTTGAATTTTCTAGTTCAATGGATGATTTTAATTCAAAAAGCCGCCTTTTTGCACCAGAAACTTGACGTAAGTTTTTTTCCACTTCAGTTTTATCGTAACGTCCTTCTTTATCGATTTTTAGATCTTTTA
>JBAYGV010000147.1:0-3291 GCA_041666445.1 Candidatus Micrarchaeia archaeon
GGAGGCGATGGCGGAAACCAGCATCCGACGCAAACATTAATTGACTTGTATACGATGAGGAAGCACAAGGGGAAGATAGCAGGCTTGAATGTTGCTTTGGCCGGAGACCTCAAGCATGCAAGGACCATGCACTCCTTGCTATATGCATTGGGCATGTTTGGAGCAAACGTAAAGCTAATGTCCCCCAAAGGATTGGAGATGGACAAGGAAACCATTGATGAAGTGAAAAAGAAGTTCGATGCAAAAATCGAATTCAAGAGCGAATTTGACGTTAATGGGATTGACGTATTGTATGTCTGCAGGATTCAAGCCGAAAGGTTCGCAGACCCGTTGGAAGCAAAGCGAGTCCAGGAGCAATTCTATATTTCCATGGAAAATCTCAAGGGGGCAAAAAGCGACATGATAATCATGCATCCGCTTCCAAAGGTTAATGAAATCGCGCCTGAAATAGACAACAGCAAGCACGCTAAATATTTCGAGCAAGCGCATTATGGGGTTCCAGTAAGGATGGCAGTATTGGAGTATGTCTTAAGTCACTGAGGTGTAATTATGCTGAACGTAGAATCTATTGAAAGCGGAACGGTAATTGACCATATTAAGGGCGGCAAGGGAAAAAGGGTCCTTGAGCTTTTGAAAATTGGGGATGGGTTCGAGTCCCGCGTTGCGCTGGTAATGAACGTGCCGAGCAAAAAGCTTGGGAAAAAGGATATTGTAAAGATTGAAGGATTTTCGGTTTCCGAAGCGCAGGCGAATTTGATTGCGCTTATCGCGCCGAATTCAACTATAAACATAATCAAGAACAAGGAGGTTTCCAACAAGTTCACTGTTTCCCCGCCAAAGGAATTGCGCGGGGTTGGCGTCTGCGGGAACCCGAACTGCATAACTAATGTTGAATACGCGGAAAAGCTGTTTAAGGGCGAAAGCGAAGATGCTTACCGCTGCGCCTATTGCGAGAGGATGTTCAAGCCAGAAGAGCTTGTGAGGTAGTCTGAATGGAATTAATAAGCCCGAATTTCTCTGATGTGCTAGCCCCGAACTTTGAGCTAAAAGCATTTCCAGACGGTGATAGCTATGTCCGGATACTTGACATTGAGAAATACAAAGGCAAGGACGTAATATTATTCCACAGGCTCTATCCGAACCAGAACGAATCTTTAATACAGCTTTTATTCATTTTGAAATTGCTTAGGGATGCGAAATGCAATGTTACGCTCGTTTCGCCATACCTGCCATATTCAAGGCAGGACAAGACTTTTCTGGAAGGGGAATCAAAGAGCGCAGAAGTAGTCTGTGAAATCCTTTCTGAGCATGGAGTTCGCAAGCTGATTACGTTTGACTGCCATTTCCTGAAAAAAGAAGGGGAATTCACTTACGGCGGATTGAAAATCCGGAATATTTCCTTGAATCGCGCGCTTGTTGATAAGGCAAAGGAAAAGTTCAAGAACGAGCATTTCGAGGTTATTTCACCCGACCAGGGCGCTTCCTATCTTGTTGAGGAATTCGGCGGCCAGTCAATGAAAAAAGTCCGCGGCGATTACGTTAAGGGAAAGGAAGCATACCGAAAAATAGAGAAAATTGAGGGAGATTTCGACCTTAAGGGAAAGAACGTCCTAATCATTGATGACATGGTTTCAACTGGCGGGACGATGTTCAAGGCAGTGGAAAACGTCAAGAAAGGAGGGGCGAAGAAAGTCGGGTGTGCGACTGTTCATGGGTTCTTCCTGAAAGATTCGTTAAATAAGCTGAAAGCCATGGCTGATTTTGTTATTGCGACTAATACTATTCAGAATGATGCTGCGGAAGTCAACTTCGCAAACTACCTGTCTATGCTATAGAACTTTATTTTTCTACAATTATTAAACCTCTTGAATATGGTGCATTGGTAGGGATATCGGTTCCGTTTTGATGCGAACCTCCCCTGTGTATATTAAGATCTACTGCTTGGAGCGCCAGTCTTTCATAGTGTGTCATTGGTATCTTAAGCCGTCTTGCGACATCTTCGTTTACTGGGTATGCATTATCAGCATCGCAAAACCAGCCTTGCGCCAATTCAATGTCCAATCTACTTTTATTAGTTGGATTCGCCACTAGTCTTAGTGAGTGTAGTGGCAGGCTCAAGCGTTGGAGAAGCGAATCTGGTGAACCGAGACTTAAATATTTCAATATCCTGCGTAAGGAGGTGCTTGCTTCGGTAATCTGTTCAATTTGAAGACTATTCAATGGGCGGGTTACTAATTCATACATCTCGGCGAAATGTTCTGCGTCCGCTCCTGATCTCCCACGCATCGCGCGTTTTATTGCTGCGACGCGGTCTACTCTAACCATTAATCCGTGCGTTTCTTTTATCAAGAACAACTTTGCAAGCTCTATGCGGGCCCTGTCGTTTCCATTCAATTCGTTGAAAATCGCACTCAAAAGTTCGGGTGCGTGATCGGTCGTATATGGAACACCAGGAAAACCAGTATCCCATATTGTTTTTACGGTTGCATCTAGCAACAGTGAATGGAGAAAAATAATTTCCTCAGGAATTGGAAGCACTTTTGCAGCCAAAATCTCTTGGACTTCCCACGGAGTGGCAATCCTTAAGCCCTGCGGCTCAAGAACTTCCTGGTTCAGTGCAATTGCGCCATAAACGCTTACTCGTTGTAGCCAGTTTTTTGTTGCAGGATCGCCGCTTACTTCTGTATCTGCAAACACATCCGCACCGCCAAGACTTTTCTCAATTGCCCTAAACGCAGTTGTAGTTACTTGTCCAATCTTGGTGAGGTTGCTTGGAACACGAAGATGTCTATTCTCTGCAAGTTGTGAGTATGGGAAGTCAGGATTAACTTTAAAGACATCTGCCTTATACGTTCTTCCCCATGCATTTTTCACTTCTTTTCCTTGGAATTGAACCAACTCTCGCAATAGAACAGCCATAATCTCACTGACGTCTTTGTATTGCGAAAAATATATAAATATGGTTGAAATAAGGAAATTTATCTGCTGGTATTCTCTTTTATTCCTTCAAAAACTCTCTTGCTATCTTTTCGTATTCTTTCATCAATTCTTTCGCCTTCTCCGGAGTCTTTGCCTCTGCGAACACGCGGACGTAATTTTCAGTCCCGCTCGCCCGAACAATAACCCAACAATTTTCTTTATCGAAATTAACCCGAACCCCATCTATTTCCATGGTCTTTAGTTTGTTCTTTTTCGCGTACTCCCGCATCCCAGCAACAATCCGCTTCTTCCCGCCCGTATCGCACTCAATTTTCGTCTTTTCGTTAAAGTAAGCCGGAAGTTCGGAAACCC
>JBAYGV010000148.1:0-3226 GCA_041666445.1 Candidatus Micrarchaeia archaeon
ATTCAATAACAGGACGGAACGTATCGCTATGCCTAAATCACTCGCCATTGGAAATGGCAATCTCTTTAGTTCACGAAGCAACGCATCTATTACCTTGCCCATCACAAAAAGGAGAAGGGATATCAGAAGTGCAAGCACCAGAAATAAACGCGTTCGCAGTTGAATTAATGTTCCTACGAAATTATGAAGGATTCAGAAACCAACAACCGGATGCAGATAAAAACAAACTTCCTTCAAGTTCTGAAGTGAGAGTAGGGATAGTGAGGCGTATGCTACCGGCAGTTCTGAACGAAAGTTACAGGGATAAAGCGTATTGGTACAAGAATCTCTAATTCACTGCAATGAAAAAATTGTAAATTTTTTCAGCTATTGTATGGAGGGATTCAAAAATCCCGACAGAAGTAAATCCGAAGGATTTACTGGAAATGAGAACAGCAACAGTTCGAATTTACAATATAAAAACCAAAATCAGCCCAAGCACCATTACCAAAACCGCAATATACTTTTGAGGGCTTAGCCTTTCCTTAAGAAGAAAATGTACAAAGAAGATATCGAACAATGGCTGGGCAGCAGCAACTCCTGCAGATAAAATTACCCCAATCAAGATGATTGAAATGTTGTTCAATAATGTTCCTAAATAAACCATTGAACTCCTTAAAAAAATGCTTTTCGACTGGGAAAATTTAGGCAATGACAGATCTGCTTTCCTTACCAAGTAATACCCTGTGACCAGAACAGTAACGCCAAGCTCAAGGAATAACGCGCACATGTAGGGGCCAAGCGCAACCACGAATATTTTTATAAAGCTGTAGTAGTAGCCCCAACCGAAAATAGTTATTACGAGATAGAGCACGCCTTTTTCAAATTCCAATTTTTTCACATTTGCAAACGCAATGAAAGCCCCGGCAGCCAAAATAATCAGCATCCCTGCCATTTGCATCAATGCAACAGACTCGGAAAAGAAAAGCATCCCGAAAATTATCACGAAAATAACGTAAAGGTTGGAAAGAGGGGCCAGAATGCCGACTTTCCCGGATTCGATTGCCTTGAAAAATGCGATTACTGCAATCGCGCCAACAGCTATCTGCGCCAAGTAGGGAAGCAGCAAATCCTGAGGAAACGAAAATGGCAACCCAAGGATTAGCGCTCCGGCAAAAAGCAGAAGAGTAAGGAAAATATACATATAGACAATTGCCTTTTTCCTGCCGGACTGCCCAATAGTTGTTTTGGTCAATGCTGCTGAAAGCCCGAAAAGCACATCTGAGGCAAGTACTGGGAGGTATTCAAACATAATCGCACCGAAATATTACGCAAAACCCGAGACCGAAAACTCAAAACCAAAAAATATTAGTGGGCCCGCGAGGAATCGGTTTCGCGTACCCGCGAAATCTTCCTCGCTTCCTTAGTTTTACCATGGGCCCGCGAGGAATTGAACCCCGAGTCTTCAACGTGTGAAGCTGACGTCTTACCATTCGACTACGAGCCCAAGGATTCTATTGATATGAAGATAACAATATAATCCATATAGTAATTCCGGATTATTCATAACACCGTAATGTTCACCGAACGGATTTCCTTCCTTGACTTTAGCTCCCGGAACAATTCCATTATCTGCTTTGCATCCCCGTGCATTATCAAGATTCGGGCACATAATCCAACGCTATGCTGATGGATTTCGGTTTTTATCAAATCCTCGAAATTCTTTGCGATGGAGAGAAGGGTTGCGCTTTCGTGTTCCCGATAGGTAATGGATAGGACAGCATCGCACGTGCCTGAAATCTTGTCCAGCCCGTAATGCTCTTTTTTCAAAGCCGAAACCGCCTGCCTAATGAGCGTTGAACGATTTCGGAAACCAAGCTTTCTCTGCATCCGTTCTATTTCATCTGCAGTATCCTCGTCCAAAGAAAAACTGAGTATCTTGTTATTAATTTTTGCCGTAAAATCACCAAATATTATTAACTTTGCATGAAATATTTATTAACTTTCGCAATCCCAACAATATTACTGATTATTATGGATTTGCAAATTTGGATGTACGCAATTGGGAGCGCAGTATTGGTAAGCGTTCTTTCATTAATCGGGATTTTCTTCCTTTCAATAAGCGAAAAGAAACTGAAGAGCATACTTATTTACCTGGTAAGCTTTTCTGCAGGCGCACTGCTTGGCGATGCGTTCCTTCATTTATTGCCAGAAGCAACCGAAGAATCTGGATTTACGCTCGCAATTTCATTTTATGTGCTTCTTGGCGTTGCTCTTTCGTTCATAATTGAAAAATTCATAAGATGGAGGCATTGCCATGTCCCAACGAGCCACAACCACCCGCATCCCGTAGCTATAATGAACCTAGTTGGGGATTTTGTGCACAACCTGATAGATGGATTAATAATAGGGGCAAGCTATGCTGCGAGCATCCCAGTTGGAATTGCAACAACAATGGCAGTAGCGTTCCACGAAATACCGCAAGAAATAGGGGATTTTGGAGTTTTGATACATGGCGGGCTGACAAAACAGAGGGCGATAATGCTTAATTTTGCAACAGCGCTGGCAGCAGTTTTAGGAACGGTAATCGCGCTAGTTTTAACTTCGTACGTTAGTGGATTAGTAAACATACTTGTCCCTCTTGCGGCAGGAGGATTCATATATATCGCAGGAACGGACTTGATTCCTGAAATGCATAAGGAAACAGATACTAAAAGTTCGGGCATCCAATTTGGAATGCTGGCATTGGGGGTAGCTGTAATGTATCTCCTAAAGCTGATGCTAGAAGGATAAAAAAATTTCATAAATTTTTTCAGAATTCGGAAATTCAGCAGAATTGACGAATCGGATGAAAAAAAATAGCCCCGACCGGAAAATCGCGTGTCTCGAGTTTTCAGTCTTCGGTCTTGCACACCCAACAAGACACGAAACTCATGACTCGAAACGCAATTCGAACCGGCGTCAATGGATCCAAAGTCCACTATCCTTGACCAAGAGCCGTCTTGTGTCTCGTGTTTTCCGTCTTGTTTTGTTATCAAGACATTAGACCCGAGACCCCAGACTCTAGACGACGGGGCTATATGAATTAGTATTGTCGTGCAACGTATAAATAAATATTCGCTTCTTTCCCGCAGGCAATGCACTTCTCATTTTTCGGGTGCTCTTTCGAGCCGTAGAGCGAACCGCGGACATTGACCTGGCATTTTTCTTTCAACGTATCTGCGCAAGCCTCGGATTCTTTCCCATC
>JBAYGV010000149.1:0-3225 GCA_041666445.1 Candidatus Micrarchaeia archaeon
CAAATTGATGCAGTAGTAATTTCCCATGGCCATATTGACCACATGGGTTTCCTGCCCTATCTATTCGCCTATGGTTATGACGGACCTGTTTATTGCACGCCTCCAACGCGGGACATAATGGTTCTTCTTCAGCAGGATTACATAAACCTTGCAAAGAAATCATTTGGTGCGGACCCGCCGTATTCAAAAAAAGACATCCAGACCGAGCTTAAGCACACAATTCCGGTTGATTACGGAGAAGTAGTGGATATAACCCCGGAAATAAAAATGACCCTTTATAACGCAGGGCATATCCTTGGCAGCGCAATGGTCCACCTTCACGTTGGCGAAGGGCTCCATAACATGGTTTATACCGGGGATATGAAATTCGGATTTACCAAATTGTTCGAGCCTGCAAACACTGTTTTCCCACGCGTTGAAAGCATATTCATAGAAAGTACCTATGGCGCAAGGCAGGACGTAATGCCAAACAGGATGGAAATTGAGCAAAGTTTGATTAATGTTATCAAGGAAACTATTGCAAAGCGAGGCAAAGTTTTGATACCTGTTTTCGCAGTAGGAAGAAGCCAGGAAATACTGCTTGTGCTTGAAGAGCATTTCAGGAGAAACCCAGATTTCAACGTCCCGGTTTACATTGACGGCATGGTTTTCGAGGCTTCAGCAATCCACACTGCCTATCCCGAATATATGAGGGAACAAGTTCACAGGAGGATATTGTCTGACATCAGCCCGTTCGAATCACCAATGATAAAAGTTGCAAAGGGAACGGACAAAGAAACCATAGTTAACGGGGAACCGGCAATAATTCTCGCACCTTCAGGTATGCTTTCCGGAGGGCCGTCCTACGAGTACCTTAAGCTTATGGCAGGGGACCCGAATAACACCATGATTTTCGTTGGTTACCAGTCAGCGCTTTCCTTAGGGAGCAAAATCCAGAGGGGGTTGAAGGAAATCCCAATAACCGGCGATGACGGGAAGACGAAAATACTGAATATTGCCATGCGCGTGGAAACCGTTGAAGGGTTTTCCGGCCATTCCGACCGTTCGCAGCTGATTGCATTCCTTAAAAATTTGCGGCCATCCCCCGAGAGAGTATTTACAATGCACGGGGACTGGGGCAAAACCGAAGAGTTCGCCAAATCAGCGAGCATGATGCTGCACAAGGAAGGGAGGGCATTGAGCGATTTGGAAGCGGTTAGGCTGAGATGAATCTTAGGGAGGGATTAATTCCTTTCCATATAATATTATTGTGCCGTGCGATAATGACCTTTGGAGCTTTAAGCAATGACACTGCGTTGAACACCGCACGGCGCTTATTCTTGTTGCGGTCTAAATCGGGGGTTTGGGCGGTATCGGACTAAGGGGGTGCCCCCCTTGGGCTGATGGTTGAACACCGCACGGCATTCTACTTATTGTCTCGAGTCTTGCGTTTCGAGTTTTCAGTCTTGAGTTTAAGGTTTTCAGTCTTCAACCCTATGTTATATAAATCTAACGTTATATATTTCTAACATGGTGTTCATATGGAAAAAAATACTTACAAAACCCTATTTAATCTGGTTCAATACGCTTTGATCGTATCGCTATGCTCGGTTTTTGTCCTAACTGGCATGTGGAGGACGATGGCAATGTTTATTACCAGCTTTTTTTCATTTGCCATGTTTCTATGTTGGAAACAGGCAGGGCTTCCTAAGAAGTTTGATGAGCGCGAACAGAAAATAGCGGATAAGGCAAAGAACATTGCATTCACGATCATCCTATTCATAATAATTATTCTTGGGTCATTTTCCATGTATTTCAAGCTTGACATCCCATTGAATATTGTTCTTGCAGTTTTGCTGTTTGTAATGTTTTTTGCATATAAACTATCATACATGTTGTTCGAGTCGCGCCCAATAAAAGACTAGGTAATCCCATGATTTCTAACCTAAAAGACGCCCGCTTGAAAGCAAAGCTTACGCAGGAACAGCTTGCAGACAAGGTCATGGTTGCAAGGCAGACGATTTTATTCCTTGAGAAGGGAGAGTATAATCCATCACTGAAGCTTGCCTATAAATTATCCAAGTTGCTTGGAGTCAAGATCGAGAATTTGTTTTCTTTTGATGATGAGAAAGAGTAGTTCCGTCCAGCCACCTGTTCAGCATTGGTATTGCATAAAACGGAATTGCAAACCCTGCAATCGCTCCGGTAATTATTCTTGCCAAGTTTGTGCTTTCCCACAATCCGATTAATTGCCCGCCACCATCGAATCCGATTGGAATCAGCGCAATAATGAACCAAATCGCTGGTGGTATTACTTTATCATCCGGTTTTTTCCAAACAGCAAAAGCAATCCCGCCGATTAGCATGAACAAATATATTCCAATGTCTCGAGCGCAGACTGGGAACTTATAGCCAATCAGTTCGTTCGTTTCCACAACCGAAATTTTAGTGGAGTTGAATTCCGGGCTGGAAAGGCAATCGCCAACCGTTCCGCCCGCCCCGGTGTTTCCATTGCTCGCGTTCCCGGTAAAATAGCAAATAGAACGGGACGTTAGTTGATGGCATAATGGAGCATAGGCCTGTTGAATCGTTTCAAAAGCTCCGGAGTTTCCATTTGCAATGAATGGGGAAACAAAAATAGGAATCGTAAGCACAAGCACTATTGCGAAATAGAGGAGAAAGCCTTTCATGGTCTGAATTCGCTGCGGTGATTTAAAACTCTTAGCATCTCCATTTTAAACTACGATTAGGAACATTTAAATTGGTTAGGCAATGTAGTATATTGTCATGACCTATGCAAATGCGCGTCGTGCTCCATCTAACTATTGGCCAAAGAAAACAAAAGAACCTGGCTTGGAAGGCTACGTATTTGGGGCGCAATGGGGCAAGCCGAGAAAAAATCTTGTCCCATCAGATTCAGACTGGGCAGACGGGGTGGGCATACGCTGGGAAAGCGGTGAAATTACTGTCCGATGCCATCGTGTAACCTGGCCAGAGTTAGAGTCAAATTTAGCAACCGTTGAAAGGCATTCGAGATTTCCCATATTGAGTTATTCCCAGGAATTGGTTGCAAAAAAATCTCCGGAGATGCCGGTTTTTCTTGATTGGGGCTGCGGCAAAGGGATTACTATAGGCAACTTGGCCAGCGACCCGAAACTTAAGGGCAGGGCCTTATTTTTTGGCTATGGGGATGGATGGTTTGAAGAGTGGAACAATATACCAGGAGTCGAATTTTTATTTTTTGTA
>JBAYGV010000150.1:0-3160 GCA_041666445.1 Candidatus Micrarchaeia archaeon
AAGTTTTAAATACCATCCATCTTAATTTCTTTCTAATCTTTTAATTTTTTGATAGGTGAAAATATATGCCAGAAAAAAGACCGTTTGATATATTGAACAGTTCGTTGAACAACACTGTTGTTATTGGCCTTAAGGGCGGAGTTGAATTCCGGGGCGTAATGGTAGCCTATGACGTCCACATGAACATCGTTCTCGAGAATGCGGAACAGATGATTGCTGGGGAAGTCAAAAGAGGAATGGGAACAATACTTCTAAGGGGAGACAGCGTAATCTACGTTTCTCCGAGTTAATTTCTTCCATTTTTTTAATTTTTTCTTATTTACGGCGCAAGCCTTCTATCGCAATTCCCTCCAAGTCCATGTTTTTTATTTTGGGCTTGTAGCTCAGCAGCAGAGCACCCGCTTGGCGTTGGCTTCCAAAACCGGAAACCCGGAACTGGAGACTACCATTGTGCGGGGGGCCGAGGGTGCGAGCACGAAAGCACTCGCGCAATATGCGCTCGTTAAGTTATCCGGCACTCGTGCTGCACACTCGTTAAGTCGGAACGAAGGATAACCTTGCTCCAATAAATTTCAGAACATCCCGAACATTTTTCCGTCTTCTTTTTTGAAATCCTCCAAAAGCTGCTTTTGTTTCGAACTAATGTTCTTGGGAATCTTTATATTAACGGTTACTAATTCATCTCCTTTTCTTCCTGAACGGATATTTGGCAAGCCTTCGCCCTTCAACCTGAAAACTGTTCCGGGCTGGGTTCCGGGCGGAATTTTTACTTCTGCCTTTCCAGAAATGGTCGGAACTTCAATTTTCGTCCCGAGAACTGCGGAAATGAATGAAATATCTGCGGAATAATGAATATTATCCCCGTCCCTTTCTAATTGGGAATGTTTTCTAACTCGGATATGTAAATACAAGTCTCCTGCGCTATCTGGCCCCTGGTCGCCCATCCCATCCAGCCGTAAAGTCATTCCATCCTGCACGCCTGCAGGAATCTTGACTGAAACATCTTCTTTTTTAGACACCATTCCCTGGCCGTTGCATTTCGAGCAATATTGCTCTATTTTGCTTCCCTGACCATAGCAGGCATCGCAAGGGCCGGCAGTTTCCATAATCATCGGACCCATCCTTCTCCTTTGCCTAATCATGCCTCTTCCATTGCATTTTGAGCATACTTTTGAATTGCTTCCAGGCTCTGCCTTTGTTCCATGGCAGCGGTCGCATTCTGCCTTATGTGAAATGGAAATATTTCTTGAAGTCCCGGATGCAGCCTCTTCCAAGCCTATTTCTACTGAAGTTTCCAAATCCCTTCCAACTTCCCGTCTTCTTCCGCCAAATCCGCCTCCGAACATGGCTGAAAATGGGTCGCCTCCGCCAAACGAACCGAAACCCATCTGGCGCAATATATCCTGCAAATCTCCAAAGTCGCTGAAATCTGCATTCCTGAATATATCTTCCTGTGAATATCTCTGGTCAAAGCCAGCATGGCCATATTGGTCATATTGCTGGCGTTTGTCTGGATCGCTCAAAACTGCGTATGCTTCACTCATTTCCTTGAACTTTTCCTCTGCTTCCTTGCTTTTGTTGCGGTCGGGATGGAATTCCAACGCGAGCTTACGGTAGGCTTTCTTTATCTCATCAACGCTGGAGGTTTTCGGGACGCCGAGTATTTCATAGTAGTCTCGCTTTGCAGCCATAGATTTTACCCATTAATGATAGTTACATATTGCACATGTCCATCCGCATTTACCGATACATGTTGCTTGGCTCGTCTTTCATTATATCTGCCCAAACTTGGTATACGCCATGCTCCCAGCTGTTCGCATCCATGCCCCAGGAAGTATTCCTTTCCCTGCGTTTGGTTGGGATAACAATTTCCTTTGGTTTTTCCTTTCCTGAGAGTATTGCATATGCTTCAGTTATTTTCTTGAACTTTTCCTGCGCTTGAACGGAATTATTTCGGTCTGGGTGGTATTGGAGAGCAAGTTTCCGGAACGCTTTTTTTATTTCTTCCTGGCTCGCATTATTCGAAATTCCCAAAACCGCGTAACAATCGTTCTTAGACGTTCAAATCACCAATATTTTTTGGATGACCCATTCGTTGGATTTATCATTTCTTTGTAAACTCCGCATCCTGCGTATTGCCTTTTCCGTCACCTTTGTCGTCTCCAGTTCCGTAGCTTCCGCCAAAGTTGTCGCCACCAGGCCCACCGGCTCCCGGGCCTCCAGGCCCTTGCTGTCCAGCATGCTGATAAATATCACTCCCTATTTTCTGGAGTACTTTTTTAAGGTTCTCCATTTCCGAGCGAATCTTTGAAAGGTCGTTGGAAGTTATCGCATCCTTTGCTGTTTTCGAAGCTGCGTTTATCTCGTCCTTCTGCGCTTGAGTTATTTTATCCCCAAGGTCGGAAATTGTCTTTTCCCCAGTATAAACCATCGCTTCCAGCTCGTTCTTTGCTTCAGCAAGCTCGCGGACTTTCTTGTCCTCTTCAGCGTATTTCTCTGCATCCTTCATCTTATTTTCTATTTCGCCCTTGTCCATCTTGTTTGGAGCGATTATTTTCATGCTCTGTTCTTTTCCAGTTCCCATATCTTTGGCAGATACGTGGAGAATTCCGTTTGCATCAATGTCAAAAGTAACTTCAACCTGTGGAACCCCTCGCGGTGCGGGCGGTATGCCAACTAAGGCAAATTTCCCAAGCGCAATATTATCTTTCGCCATCGCCCTTTCCCCTTGAAGAACGCTTATTTCTACCGAAGTCTGCATGTCTGCTGCTGTAGAGAATGTCTGGCTTCGTTTGGTCGGAATAGTAGTGTTCCTTTCAATGAGCTTGGTAAACACACCGCCAAGAGTTTCGATTCCAAGCGATAGTGGCGTAACGTCAAGCAGAAGAACATCTTTTACTTCGCCTGCTAATACTCCTCCTTGGACTGCTGCGCCCATGGCAACGCATTCCATTGGATCAACTCCCCGCTCAACTTTTTTCCCGACTAAATCCTCAACGAATTTCTGAACTATTGGCATTCTTGTCGGGCCGCCGACCATAATTACCTTGTCAATTCCGTCCGGAGTTAATTTAGCATCGCGCATTGCTTGTTCGACTGGCCCTCTGCATCTTTCAATAATTGGCCTTAGCAAGCCTTCAAGTTTTGCCCTAGTGAGGGT
>JBAYGV010000151.1:0-3127 GCA_041666445.1 Candidatus Micrarchaeia archaeon
ATATTCAGTTATTGAAAAGGATTAAGTAGGATGACAACAAATCCTTAAATATTTTCCCTGCAATAATCCTACTAGAATGCGCATGATGTTGCACCAATTGTAAGGGATGCTAACCGCAGCTTGCACGACTCTTCGGGGCGAAGTCTATTTTTAGTGGAGAAGAGAAGTCGCCTAAAGGCGACTCGGATCTTCGGGGCGTTGGTTCTTTTTTTAGCCGCTTACCCAATCCTTCCTATTATCTCCCCGCTGCTTGCATAAAGGGAAGAAACATCCGAACTGTATGAACCGTAGCTGGTCCATGACCCATTCTTGAATTCGTATAAGTCGTTATCCGATATTATGAAGGTTATGTCGCCAGTCGACCCGCCGCAATAATCTATCCCATCCTTGCAAACTTGGAAATCTTTTCCTACAACTCCAGTATATTTTCCATCCTGGGGTTCAAAAGTATAGGCAAGATTTAATTTTCCGGTATCCGTTGAATCTTTTATTTCGGATTTTGAAAGCGCCATGATGCAGTGCCCTTCGAATTCGGTCACCGTATAGCAGATTACATACGGATGGTATTGGTTTAGCCTTCCAAGCTGGACCGCCTGTGCATTGTCAAAATACCATTTTTCCTTTCCAGATTCTAAAATAGTATATTTATAGCCAGAAACAGTAGTCCAACCTTCCAGTTCCAAATCCTTATCATAGGACTGAGACTTAATCGTGTTCAAAAGCGCTTTTGTAAAAAGCGAAAAATCCTCGCAATCGCCGCCCTCCCGCTCAATCATTTCTTTTACCGAATAGAGCCGGTCTCCACCTTCGATTTTGTATTTGAATGAAAGGTAACGCTCTGAAAGAAAGTTTAAGCATGCAAGATTAAGCGTATTTCCCATGGCACTGGAAAAAACGCAATCACGCTGGGTTGCATCAATAAATCCCCCGTACCAGAGATTTCGAAGGGAACTATTAAACGAATTCAATGCAGGCATTTCAGAGTTATCCTTGAACCATTGTATTGACTCGTTTATGCTTTGGCCAATACCAAGAACTTCGTTTTGGATTTCTAAGAATTGCTTTTTTACCTCCCCCATGTTGCGGGTGATATTGCCAAGCTCGGATTCTGTTTTTGCCAATTTCACCTGTGTACTGTTCAAATTTACAATGGATTCCTGCAACGTCTTTCTTGTAAGGACAATTTCGTCCTGCTGCTCGTAAATCTTGGATTCCAGGATGGAATTTTTGTCTTCAAGGATGCCAATGCCTGAATTGGCAGCAGAAAGTTTTGATGATAGCTCAGAAATCTTTTGCCCGCTGGAATACCAGCTGAAAAGCAGGAAAACAACTGCAATAAGCAAAATAACTGATGCAATCTTAAAGATAGTCAACTGGGAATTATTTTGGTCGCCATACATGGAATTACCTAACGGGCTTGCCGTTGGATAGCTATCGGGATTCCTGTTTTTTAATATATCCTTCGGTGATTGAAAGCAATTCATCAAGAAGTTTTTCCCCTTTTTCGCATTCGGTCAAAAGCATGCTGCGTTCGTTGTCCTCAAACTGCTTTAACGAGCCTTCGCCTCGCTTTTCAATAACAAGATTTATAGAGCCGAAAATATCGTGCGCCATTGTATTGCGAACGTGCTTGAATTTCCTGATTCTATCCAGAAACTCCTGGGTTAAAATTCCTTTTTCCAAAAGCATCCGGTTCTGGGTTTTCTTGTATTCTTCTGGCGACGGATCGATGGATTTCTTTACCGCATCCAATGCCAGCTTTTCCTGTTCGGTACAGGAAAGTGAAAACAAGAGCTCAAGAATGGAATCAATGAGCAAATCCAGGCGGACCACGGCTTCTATGAAAAAACCGCTGCCTTTTGCCTTCTCGACGTAGCCGCGCGCATCATTTTTTTTAAGAATCTGAAGGGCGAATTTGTTCCTGTCCATCATACACCTGACCTTAAAATAAAGGCTAAGGTTTTTATCAGTTGTTGGAGAACTAGGAGCATGAAATTTGCATACTTGTTTTTGATATTTGGAATTTTTTTGGCTTTGGGCTGCCTGTCTAATAATGGGCAGGATAATTCTTACGATTATAACGGAGTAAATGTTTCAAAAAGTTCGATACTGCAAGAATGCCTGAATAAAACAGATTGCGACATGTTCTCGTGCATGGTCCCGTCTTGCTGGTGCAAAAGCGGCCAATTATCCAATGGAATAATATTTAAATCCGGCAAAACAGTTACCGATAGGAATGGGGCCAAAAAAACAGTCTCGGACTATTTGTCGCTCAATTCAATCCCGTTCATACAGGTAAGAAATGCGATAAAGCTAAACGAAATATTCTACAATGTTTTTTATGAAGATGCAAACGGAGATGTATATGGATTGATAGTGGCGGTGGACGGCACAATAATGGAAACCGAATGCGGTGTGTAAGATTAAAAGTTAAGCCGAAAAGGTATTTCTTATCCTTTTACAACTCCAATCGGCCTTAGCTTTGCAACAATGTCTGAAATCCCTGCCTGTGCAACACTGTCAACAACATCGTCAACGTTCTTGTAGGCACTCGGGGCTTCTTCTGCAACCACTTTTGGTTCAGTTGCCCGAACGTAGATTTGGTTTTTCTCCCAGAGTTCTTTTGTCAATGCCTTCCCATCATTGGAACGGATTGCATCGCCCCGGCTCATTGCTCTACCTGCACCATGGCAAGTGCTTCCCCAGGAAACATCCAATCCTTTTGGCTTTCCGACTAGAACATAACTGGAAGTTCCCATGCTGCCTGGGATTAGGACGGGCTGACCAATTAAGCGGTATTTTGGCGGGAGCTCTATGCGCCCGGCTGGGAACGCTCGGGTTGCCCCTTTCCTATGAACGATTAACTTCCTGCGCTTATTGTCAACCGTGTGCTCTTCGTATTTTGCAATGTTGTGTGCAACATCGTAAACTAACGGCATGTGGTCGCTTGTTGATTTCCCAAACACCTGGTCGAATGTTTCCCTTGTCCAGTGAGCAATGATGTGACGATTTACGAATGCATAATTTACTGCGCATCTCATGCTGTCCATGTAGGTTTGCGCTTCCTTTGTCTTTAATGGGGCATAAACCAATTCCTGGTCTGGAAGCCAAAAATTATTTTTTCTTG
>JBAYGV010000152.1:0-3078 GCA_041666445.1 Candidatus Micrarchaeia archaeon
AATGGCGCCGGATTAAGAAAGAAGAGGATGACCTCCGTTCTGAAAGAAACAAATTAGGATTGGAAATTGCCGATGGGAAGAAGAAAAAATCCAATGTTGATGCACAGCTAAAACGTTCTGGGGAGATAAGCGGCCGGATAAAACAGCTTGGCGATGAACAGGAACGGATGAACTCAGAAATCGAATCCATTCTTCTTACCGTGCCTAATATCCCGCACGATTCTGTCCCTATCGGGAAGGATGAAACTGCAAATCCAGAAGTTCGCAAATGGGGAATTCCTAAAAAGAAAAGCAAAGATGTTATTTCCCACGATGAATTCGGAGTAAAAACCGGGCTTATTGATTTTGAACGCGGAGTGAAACTTGCTGGGAGCAGGTTTTCGGTCCTCAAGGGCAAAGTTGCGAAATTGGAACGGGCGCTCATAAATTTCATGCTAAATGCGCAAACAGCAAAAGGATATCTTGAAATTTCGCCGCCGCACCTTGTCAATACCAAGACCATGCAAGGGACGGGCCAGCTTCCAAAGTTTGCTGAAGAGCTTTATCATTGCAAAGAAGATGACCTATGGCTTATACCGACTGCAGAAGTCCCGATTACCAACCTTTATTCCGGTGAAGTTCTTGATGAAAAAGACCTTCCGCTTAAGCACACTGCCTATACGCCTTGCTATCGGAGGGAAGCGGGAGCGTATGGAAAAGACATTAAAGGCCTGATACGGCAGCATCAGTTTGACAAGGTTGAGCTTGTAAAATTTGTTCATCCTGAAAGGAGCTTTGATGAATTGGAATTGCTTACTAAGGATGCAGAAGACATACTGAAAGCTTTGGAATTGCCCTATCGGACGATATTGCTTTGCACCGGGGATATGGGTTTCGCAAGCGCAAAAACCTATGATATTGAAGTGTGGGTCCCGAGCCAGGACAAATACCGGGAGATTTCGTCATGTTCAAACTGCACGGATTTCCAGGCAAGAAGGGCGAACATTAGGTTTAGGGATAAGACTGGAAAGATTGAATTTGTCCATACGCTTAATGGGAGCGGGCTTGCGGTCGGAAGGACGCTGATTGCAGTATTAGAGAATTACCAGGACAAGGATGGGGTTGAAGTCCCGAAAGTGTTACGCGATTATGCCGGCTTTGACCGCATAGATTTTTAACCTTTGAATGAACAGTGATATTTATGGATTTTACCGCAATAATCAGAAAAGGGGAAAAACAATTCGTAGCATTATGCCCGGAGCTCGATGTGGTCAGCCAGGGTATTACCATTGAAAAAGCAATAGCAAATCTTAAGGAAGCAGTTGAACTGTATATCGAAGAGTTCGGCGTTCCGGAAGCGTTATCTACAACCCGCCCGATATTTGCTAGTTTTGAGGTATCAAGGCATGCCAAAGCTTCCCCATCTCTCGGGTAAAGAGGTAATAAAAGCCATTTCGAAAGCAGGCTTTGTTCCTGTCCGGCAAAAAGGAAGCCATGTTATTCTTGTAAAACAGGATTCAATCCAAAAGCGGATTGTCGTTGTGCCAGACCATAAAGAAATTGATATCGGAACCTTAATTGAGATAATCCGGCAGGCTGGTTTCAAGCGGGAAGAATTTTTGGCATTACTCTAGCGATTTTTATGAAATTCCTTCTAAAATACAAAGGAGCGGATTATTTCTATACTGACAAATGGATTTATGCAAAAAAACCAGGAGATGCGGAGATGACCAAGCTTGCGCTATTTGACAATCATCTTTACAAGCTCCGTTTATTCAACAAGATTCCCATTCTTGAGATTGACGGGCTAAGAATGCATCTTGTCCGGGATTTCAAGACTCCTTTGGACTATTCAAAAGAAGTGGTTAAGAAATTGGACATCGGGAAAAAAGACGATGTTTTAGATACGTGCATGGGGCTTGGCTATACGGCAATCGAAGCTGCCAAATACTCTGCAAAGGTAACGACATGCGAGCTTAATCCGGCTGTTGTTGCGCTTGCCAAATGGAACCCTTGGAGCGACGGGCTGTTTTCGCTTGGCAATATACAAATGGTTCAAGGCGATTCAGCGGATTTGATAAAAGGGTTCAAGGACAAGAGTTTTGATGTTATTATCCACGATCCGCCCCGCTTTTCGCATGCGCCCCAGCTTTATTCGCTTTCGTTTTATCGTGAACTGTTCCGTGTATGCAGGAAAGGCGCGAGAGTATTCCATTACGTTGGCTCGCTTGGGGAAAACCGCGGGAGGGTTATCAATACGGAAGTTGGAAACCGCTTGAGGCAGGCAGGATTTTCTTCAATTGAGATTAATGCAAAGGCGCAGGGACTGTTTTTCAGGAAATAGTTAACCTATGCACTGTTCAACCATATTATTTTAAATATTTGCATACACATATATTACATAATTTACATGAATATGTGGTGTAACCTATGGCAAATATGACGTTATCTGTTCCGGAAGATTTGTTCAAGGAAATGAAATCCCATTCAGAGATTAAATGGAGCGAGATTGCAAGGAAAGCATTTGAAGTAAAAGTCAGGGAATTGCATTGGATGGATGAAACGCTTAGCAATAGCAAGCTTACCGAAGCGGATGCAGAGCGCATAGGCCACCAGATAAAGCACGGAATTGCAAAAAGAACGAAATAATACGTTATTTTTATGTTTCATGTTCGAAGCAATGTTTATATTCTTATTAGGATAATTAGTTTAAGAATATCCTCCAAAAGGCGAATAATTGGTTTGATGACACGTTATCCGCATTACATATGGTGAAATGAATGGCAGACAAACTTACTGTTGAAAAGCTCGAAAACCTAGGAAAATCCATGATTGAACAGGTAAATAACGGAGATGGCCCAACCTTTGAAACCGTATTGAGAAGCAGGGGAAATACGTTTTACGACGAAGGCCTGAAATGCCTTCGGCTTGGCGACAAGAACGAAATACGAAAATTTCTCAGCGTTGCGCAGGCAAAAACATTCATGCAGACCGTTGCTGTCGCGTCAAAGACTAAAAAATTCGTCAAGGAGGATTTGCACACGAGCATCAGAGGCCTTTATTACCAGCTTAAATTCACGCTCGGCGAGGATGTTGACG
>JBAYGV010000153.1:0-3060 GCA_041666445.1 Candidatus Micrarchaeia archaeon
AAGGGCGGGTTCTTCAGGCGAAGAAGGATCAAAACGAAAATAGACGAGGCCATCGGGAATCAAGCGAGGATACCGGAAAATTAATTCACCATAATCGCGGTCAAAGGTAAGAATTATGCTTTTGTCCTTAAGCGCCCGCTTTAATACATCAATGTCTTTCATTCCGGGAGAATCTTCCGCGATCATGACCACATGATGACCGGAACGCCTCAACATGACCACACTATCTAATGGAAAGTTTTCATTAGCCAGAAAATTCATGCATTACCTTGCAGATAATTCGAAGAGAGCCTCTTCCCGCATACATTCCGCGGCAAAAGCAAAAACTGCGTGTAATCCAACCGACGTCAGAGACGGATAATTTTTCAGAATCTCTTTCTCTGTCCAACCCTTGGCAAACAGCCCTAGCAAGAATTCAACAGACAACCTTGTCCCTTTGACAACCGGCTTGCCAACCAGAACATCCGGACTTGAATGAATATATTTCTTCCAGTTAATTTCCATCTAGCCTCCCATGTTTCATCCACTGAAAGTCTATCATATTTTACGAACATTGACGCGCTTTTTTAAACTTCCAATTATACCCGAGTCTTTTCTTTCAAAACCCGAAATTCTCACCGCATATTTTCCAGCCAATATACTAAAGATGCTACCCCCTTGGGGGAGTGCCGGGTCTCCAAAAAGTCTCCAAGATAGATTTAAACTGGTTCAACTTCGTGCAAACTGGTTCAAATAGAAAAAGCCTCGTCACCGTCGGACGAAGCCTTATTTCCCAACATCAGCGCCGGGCTTTAAAATCCGCCCGAATTGCCTCCCAAAGCAAGTGCGCTAGCCAGCTGCGCTACATCCCGAAAAATATAACCTCTGCAATCACATGCCCTGAGCCTGCCGAAGGGCTGCGCTATTTCCCGGATAAAGACTTAAATAATACGGTAACTGTACCACAGAGACATTGCGGGAACAAGAGCAAAGAAAAAGCAAAGAAAAAGCAAGACGCTATAACCAAAAGCCCCTCGGACTATGAATCTATAATAAGTTTAGAGGACACTTTGAAAATGCAGAAATATCCCAAACGGCTCCCTGACTTTCCTGGCGCATTCGTATTTCATTTTGACACAACAACCAAATACTTTCTTAATTCAACAGACATTTAACCCCGCAACCAGTCGCCGCGGCGTCCCGGATTCGAATGAATATATTCTTTCCAATTAATTTCCATCTGGCCTCCCATACATCAGCTCTGGAAAGAGCTGTCATATTTTACGAACATTAACGCACTTTTTAAAACTTCGTGCAAATTGATACAAATAGAAAGAATCTGCTCTCCATCGGACGAAATCTTATTTCTTATCATTAACGTCGAGGCCATGCCTTACCTTCTTACTGATGAAAACTTACCCAAAATCGCGAAAACAGAAGTAAATTATTCCAGACTTTTTTATGACTGTCGAAAAAGACTTCCGAATACTCTGACGCATTCCTTCTGCTTTTAAAAACAGAATAAAAAGTTCATAGCCACTTCTCAGTTTTTATAACTAAAAAATGAAACTCTGTAACAAAATTTATTGTTAAATACTATTATCACCATTAATAAAACATATCGTAACATATTCAAAATAAACAAATTATGAAACTTTAGGTGTAAGTTTTTCGTAACCATGTTCGACCACTAAAAGTTCACTTGGCATGATCCTTTTTCTAAATCTTTGGAAATTTTGGAATTCGATTATCCCAGTTAGCATGATTTTCTGTTTTGCTTCATCGAGGTGCAGTTTTTTTAACCATCTACTATGGGGAGTTATCATGAAAAAGCATTCAGACCAACTCATTTTTTCCGTCAGTTTCGAACAGCCGCCCAAAGAGGCCATCAATTTGATCGGCTTCCTCTTTAACTGCAAGGGCCTATTGCTGGAGAAGCAATTGGTGCGTGAGGGTGTACTGAAATTCAAAAGCCATGAAGTTGACACACGCGAACTCCGTTTATTTATTGCACCGGCTTTGGATAAAAGCATTGAAAAAATCACTACCATGGAAGCGCTGGAAAATTTCAAACCTTATGAACCGGTTTTGCAATCAACCCGTAAAGGCATTCTTGAAATCCTTCCTATCCCTTCATACATTTCGCAATTCTGGCCCTTTTGCAACTGCCGCGTAACCGGTAAAGTTTCCAAATGGTTTCATGTCGGATTTAATTGGGAAGACCGCGCTGTTTGTGCGGCCAGGGTACATATTTGCGAAATTGATGCCATCCGGTACTGGATATATAAAATACCTGACCACATCATTGCAAAGATTCCGGAAGTTATTCTAAATCCCGTTGAAATTTTCAAACATCCCATTCCCATTCCTGATCCGCCTCCCTTCTTTGAGGACAATGTGCCGTTAGCCTTTCGGGAACAAAAAAACATTTTCATGACAATGTCCGTACAGGAAAAACAGATGGAGGTCACTGCCAATCTGCCTGAAATCAACGCCGAGATAAAACAAAAGCTTGCATCAAAAAACCTTGGCCTTATCCGTGAAACAATTGCGGCCAATTATGCCATTTTTCATCCTTGGTTTTGTCTGCTGCCCTGGTCCTGGCCTTTTTTCTACCGTTGCCGGGAACTCGCTGTTGTTACCACTGATGCCAACGGCCGCTTTGATGCTAATGTTTCTTACTGGTGTTTTGGAGACAAACCGGACATTTACATTTGGGTGGAATATTTCATCAACGGCGTCTGGACCACCGTTTATAATCCGCCAATTCCGTGTAATACCTATTGGGATTATATCTGCGGCACAGACGTTAATATTCATATAACCGATCCGCGTGTACCCGGTGATTGCTGTTGCAATTGCCATATACCCGGCGAACTGGTTTGGATAAGAACTGTGGGCAGTACTAGTGTTGCACACATCAATCAACACAATATTCTGCAAGCGCCTTCCCTGCAATCCGTGCCCTACAATCGCATCGGCCTTACCGATGCGGCCGCTATTTATGACCCTTGGTTCCTGCCTACGTCCATCGGGGATTATAAACGTCCTTTCGGGGGAAGCCCTTCACTGTATATGGGC
>JBAYGV010000154.1:0-3024 GCA_041666445.1 Candidatus Micrarchaeia archaeon
CTTCAATTGGTAATAGCTCAATGCTCGGTTGAAATATGCCTCTGAAAAAATAGGATTCAGGAGTATTGCCATGTTGTAATTTTCTATTGCTTTTTCGTACTCCCCTTTCTCATAATAATCGTTGCCAAGTTCGTAGTATGTCTTTGCGTCTATTGGATTAGGCTTTTTGTAATCTACCATGTTATTTTACCTGTTTCCGTCGCTTTCTAGGTTGTGTATTCCAGACTATCTTTTTAAACGTTTTTAATTGGTTCCAGAGCTTTCCTCAATGTACTTCATCCGTATTACCATGGAAACCGTTTTTATAACTGCCTGCGCCAGAAGCGCAATGGTGAATAGCAAGGTGAATTTGCTCTGGTTTACGAAATATAATGCAAATAGCAATGCGGGAAGTGCAAAGTTAAGCCCAAGGCTGTTCCAGAATGTTGCCACAAATATCTCGCGCTGTTTCACGCCATCATATTTTGCAAGATAAAGCGTTACTGCCTCGCTCGCAACATAAAGGAAAACGCCGATTGCCAAAAGTGTGCTGCCATCCCCGGCCGCCGCCCCGAAAAATCCAATGAGAAACAATAGGCTGCCTATTCCGCCAACTATTCCATTGATAAACCCGAAAACTCCGGCTGAAGCAGTTACCATCAAGAAGAAGATGTTTGAAAAGAATTATAAAAAGGATGCGCGCAAGCGCCAATGCCGCGCGCCCGGTTCCACGTGCTTAATTGAATTATTTCTTCTTCTTTGCCTTCTTTTTTGCCATTGAAGTTCACCTCGCTTTTCTCGCGCGGAATGTGAATTTAAATATTGCGCTCCACATAAAACAAAAATACTTGCGTGCGTTATATTTGAAACACATTTCTAATCAATTTTGCATTGCGGGGCAATACTTTGGAGCTGCAGATAAATAACCAAAAGAAAAAGAAAATCCGGTTTCTCGGGGATGTTTCAGCATTGCTCTTGAAATTGAAGATGCGACGGGAAGAAGTCGTTGTAAAGGTGAACGGAAAAATCGTTCCGGATGATTTTAAGATTGGCAACAACGATAAGGTCGAAGTTATCCAGGTAGTTTTTGGCGGTTAGCATGGCGGTTGAAAGGAAAAAAGGAATAAAGCAAGACTCGGGACGCGGAACACGGGGCCAATGCAGCCGGTGCGGGACGCAAAACCAATGCAACAAATGCCATCGAGAACCTGCAATCTATCTTCATTATTCTGATGTTCATCTCTGCCGCGGCCATTTCATAGAAATGTTTGAAAAGAGGTTCAGGACAACCGTGCGCCAGCTTCAATTGGTAAAAAAAGGCGAACGGGTCGTTGTTGCGCTTTCCGGTGGGAAGGACAGTACGGTGCTCATGCATTTGCTTGCAGGCTTGAAAAAGGATTTGCCATTCGAGCTTATTGCGCTTACCATTGACGAAGGGATTTCCGGCTATCGCGCCCCAACTATTTCGGTAGCCAAGCACGAGGCTAAGAAACTGGGGGTTAGGCATGTTGTTCTTTCCTTCAAGCGAGAGGCAGGCAAGACACTCGATACGCTGCTCAAGAAAAACAAGTCTGCTTCTCCCTGCTCCTATTGCGGAGTAATTCGCCGCCATCTTCTCAATCTGGGGGCACGGAAACTTCAAGCGGATAAAATTGCGTTCGGCCATAATCTTGATGATATTTGCCAAACCATTTTCATGAATATCATAAGAAACGAGCCGCTTCGGTTAGTTAGGTTCGGGGAACCGCTTATCGAGGATGAAGCGTTCGTCCCGCGAATACGCCCGCTCATGCGCGCACCGGAACGGGAAATAGCGGTTTATGCAATGTTAAAAGGAATCCAGATTGATTTTCGCGAATGCCCGTATGCATACAGCGCTTTCCGCCAAGATGTCCGCAGGAAAATAAACGAGCTTGAAGAACTTTATCCAGGAACAAAGCAGCGGATTTTCAATTCCTTTGTTGAAATGCAGAAATGGATGCGAAAAGGGTTGGGCGGGGAGAAATTCTTTATTGCCCATTGCTCGAAATGCGGGGAGCCGACAGCTGGCAAGAATTCTAAGGAAAACCCGGGAGAGTGCATGTATTGCAGGATGGTTGGGCAAATTCGAGGAAAGGTTAAGCAATTCTAACAGTTAAATATTTTGCGGGTGAACGATAGCTATGGAAATAGTTTTTCTCGGAACTGGCGGAGGACGCGTGAACCTTATTAAACAATTGCGTTGGACGGGCGGCTTTCGCATAAATTCCAATTCTGCCAATATTCATGTTGATCCCGGGCCAGGCGCGCTAATCCATGGCATTGAACTCCACCAGGATCCAATGAAACTGGATGCGATAATCGTAACCCACTATCATGTTGACCATTACAACGACGCATCTCTTTTGATTGAAGCAATGACTGGCTATGCGCTTAAGCAAAAAGGCGTTTTCATCGGGAGCGGCTATCTTTTTGAGGATGACAAGGGCGACCGGCCGATAAGCAAATATCATCTTTCCAAGCCAAAGGAAGTTTATATCGGAAAACCAGGAGTGCGCAGGAAGTTTGAGACTAGCAAAGGATTTTTCGAAATAGAATTCTGCCCGACAAAGCATGATGACCCAACCGGATTCGGGTTCAAGCTCCATATTGACGGTAAAACCATTGGCTATACTAGCGATACGGAATTAACTGACAAAGTTGCAGCATCCTATTCTGGTTGCGATTACCTGATAATAAACTGCCTAAAGCCGACAAAAGACGGGATTCCGGACCATCTTGAGACTTCGGACGTGATAAAAATAGTTTCCGTTTCCAAGCCTAAATTAGCAATACTTTCTCATATGGGCTTGAAGATGTTGCGTGCAGGCCCGGAAAGCGAAGCAAGGAAAATTGAGGACGCCACAGGAATACGGACGGTTGCTGCAAAAGACGGGCAGATTTTTGGAAAAGGACTGGAAAGCTTTTTATAATCTCATTGGGTTTGTTCGGCATGGCAAAACAAAAAATAAATCCAAAGAATCACGCAAATTCCCTTCCTATTGCAACTGAGCTTGATGTTTACAA
>JBAYGV010000155.1:0-3004 GCA_041666445.1 Candidatus Micrarchaeia archaeon
CTGAATAAGGTCGGGTCGCGCATTACCGTATTATTCGATTCCATATCCCCTTTCAGGCGGATTGTCGCTCCCCCTTCCTTAACCGACCCATCAATCATCCCTTTCCATCCGATAATATTCTTTTCCGTGGAATTGGAACCGCAGCTGCATCTTTTTTTATCTTCCCTGCCTTTGGCAATCTCTTCCTGCCCGCAAACGCAAAAATAGCCGTTTCCGTCAGTAATGAGTTTTTCGCATAATTCGTACATTTGCGGGATGTAATCGCTGCAGTATTTTTCTTCATCCCAGCCTAAGCCAACCCAGTTTATTCCTTCCTTGATTGCTTCTACGAATTCTTTCTTTTCCGCTTCCGGGTTGGTATCATCCCATCTAAGGATTATTTTTCCATCGTAGTTCTTTGCTATTTCACTGGATAGGCAAAATGCCTTGGCATGCCCAATATGCGGCCATCCGTTCGGTTCGGGCGGGTAACGGACTACGACCTTTCCCTTTTCGGCACCTGCAATTTCAATAGTTTTCTTCTCTTCCTTTGGCTTTTCAGCATATTCAAATTTTCCCATTTCCGAGGTTATTTTGTCCTTCCCAAGCCCGTTGACTTCGGCAATTATCACGTTTATCTTTCTCATCGTTGCCTTCATGTCTTTTTTGGCATCCGGAAATTCGGCTATTACCTTGCCTACCACTGCTCCTGCGTTTGCCTTTCCGTAATCAAAGGCATTCTTCAGCGCGTGCTTGCGGATTAAGTCTTCTAGTTGCATAGCCGTACCTTTATTTGGAAGAAATTTAAATTGTGTGCTAATCAGCCCATCATTGCATTTTGTATCTCTGCCATCGTGCAGGCTTTTCCGCTAACGAAGAATATGTCATCCCCGAATAATCCAGGTTTGCAGTTCATATCCACTTTGGAATCGTCCGTGTATTCGCCTACTCCGGAATCCGAGGCCGTAGTATCAACTTCTACCTTAAGCCAGTCACACGTTAATTTTCCATTTGTCATGGCGTTCCATAGCGTTTTATCCTCAAATTGGCTGTATGCAAACCCATCCCCATTGGCAATTATTGTTGTGCCGGCATTTATTCCGTTGGCAGTCATTTTTGTTATAACCTTGAATTTATTCCCCTTAAAATACATTTTTATCTGCGCATTTTCTATTTCCTGGGCCTGAACCTTATAAGTAACATCGCATTCGATTGGAATTCCGAGTTTTACCATTTCCTCAAAGGTTTTTCCTGTGAGGGTATCCAATACGCTTGTCGTTCCATCTGTTGTCTTGGTAATTATTTCATCAGTTGTAGTCGTCCCAGTCGTGTCCCCAGCTTTTTGCTGTGTCGCGGCTGGCGTTCCGCCAATGCACCCAAAAAGCAAAATTCCCAACAAAGCCATAACAATCAATGCGTTTTTCATAACTTCACCTCTAACCATCCTGATCTTATGAATGAGATGCCCAATGCGATTAATAGCAATCCGATTATTTTTGAAATTATTGAGATTACCCTGTCTCCCAAAAGATTGCGTATGTGAATTGCGTTCCTAAGGATTAGCCAAGACGCCATCAATGCGAGCATGAGCGCTATTATTGTGCTCATTATTCCGTTCATATCCAGCAATACTATTAATGTCGTAATGAGCCCTGGCCCGGTCAGTAACGGGGTGCCTATCAATACGGCGACAGATTCCAGCCCTTCTTTCTTGTCTTTTGCATTAGAAATATGGAAACTCAATACGTTTTCGAGCCCAAGCAATATCAGTACTATTCCGCCTGCAACCTTAAAGTCCAAAAGCGTTATCCCCAGCGCCTGCAATAGTATGTTTCCGAAAAACATGAACAATAGGGCAACTGCGCCTGCGATTATTATCGCCTTATTCGCCAAGTTTGCCGCTTCCCTGTCCTTGCATTTTCTGGTTCCTGCCAGGAATGGCGGGATGCTTGCGAACGGGTCCATGATAATGAAAATTGTAATAGTTGAAAGAATTATTTGCATTAGTAAGTTCTCCATGATTGAGATAATAGGAGTAGGTTTAAATTCGTTGATGTCTGGCGTATCAAAACAAAAAATAAAGATTGGGGTCCGCTTCTCTTGCGGGAGAATTCCCCTAATTTTGTGAGCAAGATATGGGGCTCAATTCTTCTGCTGAAGAATGACCCCAAAATGAACCAGTTAATCAGAAAAACATTTGGGGTTCAATTTGCGCTGTTGCGTAAATTCCCCCAACTTTCGAAGGAAAGATTGGGGTCGCCGAGATTTGAACTCAGATCACTGCCTCCCGAAGGCAGTAGTCTACCAGGTTAGCTTGCGAATTGATCACAATTAGCCCACGACCCCGAAGCAAAAACAATTTTGTAGCACTTACTTTTTATATGTTTTGAACCTAATTCTGTTTCCAGTATGGCGCCTACTGGAGCACTTGCAAACCGTTTTGCACTTCAACCAGACTATCCGAGGCCGCCCATAAGCTCGAGAAGATTTCAATCTGAACCGCTCACCGGAATGGATTGGGATGGCTTTGAATCTTTTTATGTTAGGACCATTTCGCGTGCAGGGCTGCGCTTTCCGCTTTCTGAACAGTCGATGGTCCGCTTGGCTGCCGTTGCCAACGAATCGCTTCGTTGCGAAAGGAAAATTTCTGTTCCAAAGGCTTCGGGAGCAGCTCTTTACGATTCTGCACAAGTTCCAGTTAGAAGCGCATTTCTAAGCCGCCTTTGGGCAGACGACCTCCAGTTTTCATCCGGCATGCATCCGCCCCATACGCTTGTAAGGGACTATATCAATCGTGGCGGGGCAGGTGTTTTTACCGATGGCGGAATTCAGGAAACTCGGGCGCTTGGTTTTCTTAGCGACCCGGAATTTGCCCGCGCGCATCTGGGTATTTTTAGGGTTTTTTTAAATTCAATTCCCTCGGCCAATATCGAATTCGGCTTAGATACCTTTCACGGTTTTTGCGATTATAGCTTAACCCAGCCCATGGGTTCAATAAATCATTACGTTTCTGAACTTTTAGCTA
>JBAYGV010000156.1:0-2947 GCA_041666445.1 Candidatus Micrarchaeia archaeon
GGAGACTGGGAAGGGCTTCTACGCGAGACGGACCCGGCAACACAACTAAATTCTTTTACACGAGCAGATGCAAGAGCCATGGCTGTAGATGCAGCAATAAAATATTCCGATAATTGCTTTAGAATCGGGGACCATGGCGGAATAATTCTTGCCTTGGGCAATGAAAGCTTTCCAGCAAGAGCGCATGCTGAAACCAGACTAAAGGAATTGATTCCAGCAAATAGGGAAAGAATACTAGATGGCATTGAAAGAAGCGCAGAAACTGGCTTGTGGAAGCAACTAGTAGCAACTGCCAAAGCTCTGGCTGGAATCGATAATGAACTTGTAGGAACTGCACAAAGAAAAACAGAAAAAGCAGGAATTGCCTATGTTAAATTTTGCACGCGGGTAGCGGATGAAAGCGTAATATCCTTGCTTGCAAGCAGCCAACGGATTCGAAAAGCATTGGATGATAAAGACTTCCCGAAGATAGTGCGGCCCTATGCGCAACGGGAGCTAAAAGGACTCGAGAGGAGGGTAGCATTATTGAAAAGGAAGCTGCATCTTGCGGGCTTTTTTGGGATAACAATGGAACCTGGAAAGCCGGTGAGAACTCTTGGAAAGCCATTGGCAAAAATGCCAGCATAATCTGCTTTTTACTTTGCTTTCCAACCCCTCATCAAAAGGCTGTTGGAAACAACGCTTACGGAACTTAGTGCCATTGCTGCGCCTGCAACAACCGGATTCAAAAGGAACCCATTAATTGGATAGAGAATGCCCATGGCAATGGGAATGCCGACAGAATTGTAAAAGAACGCCCAGAACAGGTTTTGCTTTATTTTATTCAGCGTATATTTGCTGAGCTCCATTGCCTTTGCGATATCCTGCAAATCGTTTTTCACTAGAACTACATCCCCGCTTTCTATTGCAACATCTGTTCCTGAACCGATTGCAATTCCAACGTCGGCTTGTGCAAGCGCTGGCGCATCGTTTATCCCGTCCCCGACAAATGCAACTTTCTTCCCTTCGGATTGGACTTTTTTGACTTCGTTCGCCTTGTCTGCCGGAAACACATGGGCAAAAACCCGCGTAATCCCAACCTGCCTTGCAATCGCATTTGCAGTCCGCTCATTATCCCCGGTTATCATTATCGTTTCGTAACCAAGCGTCTGGAGCCGGGATATGGCAGTTCGGGAACTTTCTTTTACTTCGTCTGCTATTGCAATCAATCCGACAACTTTTCGATTTGCTGCCGCAATAACAACTGTTTTGCCTTCGTGCTCCATTTCCCGCATTTTCAGAACAACGGGTTCTCCGATCGCAACCTTCTCATCCCGCATGAGTTCCAAGTTCCCAACTAGAACATGGACTTTTCCAATTGCTGCAGAAATCCCATGGCCCGGAATTGCCTTGAATGAAGAAGGCTCGCTAAGCTTGATTTTCCCTTGTTCTGCTTTACGCGCAATTGCCCGGGCAAGATGATGCTCGGATTTTCTTTCTACGGACGCAGAGAGCTGGAGAAGCGTGCGTTCGTCAATTATGAATGGGATAATATCCGTAACTGCTGCCTGTCCTTTTGTAATGGTCCCGGTCTTGTCGAAAATAACTGTTTTCACTTTGTGGAGAGTTTCCAGGCTTTCCGCATTTTTGAAAAGGATTCCGTTTTCCGCACCTTTGCCAGTCCCAATCATTACTGCAGTCGGAGTAGCCAACCCCATGGCGCACGGACAGGCGATTATGAGAGTTGAAACCAGAATTGTTAACGCAAAAGCGAATGGCTGTGCTGCAACAAAATACCAATAGCCAAAAGCTGCGATAGCCAAAACAATCACTGCCTGAACAAAATAGCCTGCAACCAAATCCGCAAGCCTTTGTATTGGGGCCTTGCTTCCTTGCGCATCCTCAACTAATTTAATTATCTGAGCAAGCATTGTTTCGTTGCCAACTTTCAAAGCCTTGAACCTGAATGAACCGGTTCCGTTTATGGTAGCGCCGATTACCGAATTCCCTTTTCGCTTGTGCACTGGCATGCTTTCCCCGGTTATCATGCTCTCATCAATGCTGCTTTCGCCATCAACAATTAACCCATCAACCGGAATTTTTTGCCCGGGCTTGACAACAATCACGTCTCCAACCGCTACGTTCGCAATCTGGATTTCAACTTCTTTTCCGTCCCGGACTACTATTGCCGTCTTGGGCTGGAGCCCCATCAATCGCTTTATTGCTTCCGAAGTTTTTCCCTTTGCAACCGCTTCAAGGTATTTTCCAAGAAGGATGAAGGTAAGCAGAAGCGCTGCGGTTTCGTAGTACATGCTTCCGGAAATTAGGCTAAAACCAACCAGGGCGCTGTAAACATAGGCAGTTCCAACTCCCAGGGCAACAAGGCTGTCCATTCCTGGCATTCGGTTAATTAATCCACGGAACCCACGGGTGAAAAAATCCCGATTAATGAACAAAACCCAGGTTGACAGGAAAAACTGGATGACCGAAGCGTGAACCATTATGGATTCGGGATATTGGAGCGTGATAAAACCGGAAAGCATATCCGGCAATCCGAAAATAATTATTGGGATGGAAAGTATGGCAGAATACATCAGCCTAAGCCTGAGTCCGCCAATTTCCTTTTCCCGCTCGTTCTTTTCGCTGTCGCCATTGCCCGCCTTGATTGATTCATTCTCGTTTGCCTTTTCCACAATCCCATAACCAATTGAAGTTATGGCGGTTTTCATCTGCGAAATATCGACCACTGCCTCGTCATATTCCAAGTTTGCTTTCCCATTTGCATAGTTTACGTTCGCCAGCTTTACCCCGTTTAATTTCTTCAGCCTCCGCTCAATGTTTATCGCGCAGGAAGCGCAATCCATGCCGGAAATAGTTAATGTTTCTTTTTTCATGAGTACACCGATTAGATATAGGTTGCCGGACCTTTCGGGCCATAGACGACGAATAGGGTAAGCACTACCCAGAC
>JBAYGV010000157.1:0-2923 GCA_041666445.1 Candidatus Micrarchaeia archaeon
CCCGTTGTTCTGGCTTAGTTCCTTGGGCGGGTTCAACCATAAGCGGTTTAGTTCTTAGTTCTGAAGATTTCGGTTCTGGGCGGCTATTTGCAGTCATCAAAATTGCTGCTCCCAATCCAACTGCAGCGGTAGCAAAAAGTATTCTAGGTACCCACCAAGTTAATCGGCTCATGTCCTCTCCATAGTTCTAATATTCTATAGTTATTATATTCATTCCGCCAAAGCTGCATCAATCGCCCAACATACCTGTTTTTATATATTTTGTTTACTATACATTACAAAATATCATATAAATTGATACCTATGGCTTACAAAAAATATAAAAGAGCATTAATTGACGAGGTGCTCAAATATTTAGATTCGCGCGAGTGCATAGTAATTTACGGGGCTAGGCAGGTAGGGAAAACCAGCCTTTTGGAATACTTGCTGGAAAACCACCTGCGGAGCAATGCATTTTATTTTGACCTGGAACTCCCCAACCTTCTGGAACTTTGCAACAAGGGAGCCGAACAGGTGTATGAGTATCTAATGCAAAAAGGCGCAAACCCGAAACAAAAGATTTGGCTGGTTTTAGACGAGGTACAATACCTGGAAAACCCCGCGCGCTTCATAAAAATATTCCATGACCATTACGAAAATGTCAAGCTGCTGGTTTCCGGCTCCTCTTCATTCGAAATAAAACGGAAGTTCAAGGAGAGCCTTGCCGGCAGAACTATCAATTTCGAGCTTTACCCACTAAGTTTCGAAGAGTTTTTGCTGTTCCGGGGGAAAACGTATTCGCTTAAGTCGGAAAATTCCAGTGAAATAAATTCCGAGCTTGTTCCGCTTGCAGAAGAATATATCCGTTTCGGCGGGTATCCGAAAATTGTCCTCGAGCCTTCGGAAGAAAAAAAGTTCACATTCCTTTCGCAGATAATCGGAACGTATGTGATGAAGGATATTCGGAACCTTGCAGACATACGGGACTTGCAGTCTTTCAACCGGCTTCTTGAGGTTCTTGCATCCCAATCCGGAAATCTCGTGAACATTTCAGAACTTGCGAACACTATTGGGATAGGCAGGCTGGCAGTTTCATCCTACATAGACATACTTGAAAAGACGTTTATACTTCGCTTGGTTACCCCGTTCCACAAAAATATCCGTACGGAACTTTCCAAAAATCCAAAAATATTTTTCTTGGATACTGGAATGATGCATTTGCTTTGGCTGAAGGAGTTTCCAAAGGCAATCCCTGGCAATTCGTTTGAAACGTTCGTTTTTTGCGAGCTTCTCAAGGCTGGCAAGAGGCTGCATTTTTGGAGGACAACTAATAAGCAGGAAGTAGATTTCGTCATTGAAGGCAAGACAATGTATGGGGTCGAAGCCAAATATAGCTTCCAGAATGCGCAACAGCGGAACCTTGCAGCATTTGCCCGCGAATATGGGTGCAAAACTTCAATTGTTTCCATGGCTGGCCGTAAAGAAAATGGAAAATACCCATGGGAACTGATTAAAGAAGTGGAATGAAAAAGCAATCTGCCATCTACGCTTCCAGCGCAGCGTCAATCGCCGCCCTATCAAAACCGACGATTATCTTTCCATTGATGTCAATAACCGGAACGCCAGTCTGCCCGCTTTTTGCTATTATTTCGTAAACCCTGTCCCTCTGCTGGTTCAAGTTCACGTCTTCGTATTTGACTTTCTTGGAATCAAAATACTTTTTCGCCATCACGCAGTATGGGCAGGTCTCCGTCCCGTAAACAATAATCTTCTTTTCCGCGCCTTTTGTCGTTTTCTTTTCATCTGCCATTTCAATCACCTAGCAAACCCAATATTTTTTTTACCCGTTCATCTTTTATGAAATAAATGCGCTCCTTTCCGGACTTCTTGAAATCTATTACGCCCGCGTTTGCAAGCACTTTCAGGTGCGAAGAAACAGTTGGCTGGGATTTTTTGCTGCACGGGATTATCTGGCAGGCGCTTTTTTCTCCTTCCGTCAATTTCTTTACGATGCAAAGCCTGGTTTCATCCGCCAAAGCCCTGAAAAGTTCCGCATTAGTCATATTGATATATATGAATATATAGATATAAAAAGGTTATGGTTTGGTTCGCTTCGGGTATAGTTCGGTAAATTCAAATGTCAAACAGCACTCGTATAGTCCACTTGCCTTTCTCTTCCTTTACAATCAGCTCATGGAAAGTAACTGCTTTTATGATATTTTTCGGGGCTTTTTTCTCGCCATAAACAGAAAATGAGAGCGTAATTTTTGCCTTATCGAATTTTTCAACAGCAACTTTGAATGGAGTTATCTCGCGTATTTCAAGCTCGGCAAGTAGTTCGGAAAGCGCTTTCACCACAAGAATATCCATGGCTCCGGCATCAGCTTCAATTCCAAACTTTTCCGTTGCCTTTTCCGTTTTTGCTTCTCCCATTTGGGTGAACATTCCTTTTGCAAGCCATTCAAACGCTTCGCTGAATGTTTTTCCAGTAGCTTCGATGATTATGTCCGAAGTGTGCTCAACAAACCGATATGCCATCAAGTTCATTTAACTGTGGACTCTTTATAACCTTTTTCTGCTATATATTTACATGCATTTGGCTGTCGCAAGACCCGAGCCGCATTTGCGAGTAGCCAGATTTAGCAAGCAATTATTTGAAACTTCTTTTGGCCCTAAAGTAGAATACCTGCTAATTCCAAAACTAAGCGATAAGCTTCACGATGTTTGCGTTCCAGCTGGGTTGGATAAGCGCGCAAGAACGATTGTTTTTTTCGATGGTTGGATGCTTAGGCTTTCCCAGTGGAATATGCAAACTCCGGCATTTACAATTCCAAATGGGCTGCCCGGATTTCAAGATTATAATTTGGTTTTCATGAACAATCTTGGCCATGGAAAAAGTGAAATAGGGAAGCTTGCAATCCCAGGAGAAATAAATGAAGGGATA
>JBAYGV010000158.1:0-2903 GCA_041666445.1 Candidatus Micrarchaeia archaeon
CAGGAAGGGAGATGCAAGAGAAAGCTGTGGATTATTTCAAGGCGCATTTGAAATAGTAGGCAGAAAATGAGAGAACGCCTTAGTTTACCTTATAGCAAAAACGAATATCCCAGCAGCTTATACGCTAATTTTGCTGCAAAAAACTCGCTCTGGTTGTTTCCCGCAATAGGCGCAAGCTCCATTATATCAAAGCCAACAATCTTCTTTTTCTCAGCGACTTTCTTAAAAAGTTCCAAAGCTTGCTGCCAATGGATTCCTCCAGGTTCAGGAGTGCCAACACCCGGAACTTCGCTTGGGTCAAAGCCATCCAAATCAACTGAAATGTAAACCTCGTTTCCAGGCCCAAGGCGCTTCACGACTTCATCAGCTTTGAAATCCGAACCGAAAATGAATTGTTCCAGCTTATTTGCTTTAACAAACTCGGCTTCTGGCTGGGACATGTTTCGTATGCCAACCTGGACAACTGTTTTTGCAACCTCGCGCACCCGCTTCATTGCGCAGGCGTGATTATACTGCGAATCTTCATATTCTTCGCGCAAGTCTGCATGGGCATCGATTTGAAGGACCGAAAGGTTTGGGTATTTCTTTTTCAATGCTGCAACAGGCGCAAGAGTAATGGAATGCTCGCCACCAACAGTTATTGGAAGCTTCCCTTTTGAAACAACTTCTTCTGCACATTCCTGAACGCGGATAATAGTATCCTTTGGCGAATCCATTATCGGCTCAATTTCGTTTAACGTATGGGTTTTAACTTCGAAAGCGGTTTCTTTTTTCAATTCCATATCATAGATTTCAACCTGCCTGCTTGCAGTTATGAGCGCATGTGGGCCGTCTCTGGTCCCGCCACGGTAAGAGGTAGTTGAATCATAGGGAACAGGAATTATTACTGCTTCGCTTTCATTGAACCCATATTCTACGCCCATGAAAACATAGGGCGCCCTAAAATGCTTGAAGTCCATAAATTTCACCATATTGAGATTATAATAACTTTAAATTTTACTCGAACAATCCCTTTATCCTTCCCAACGACTCCTCAGGAGTCTCAATAGTATTAAGTATATACACCGGAACCCTTGAAAACAGTTCTGTGAAGAATGCCTTCCTTGCTTCCAGCTTCTTGCTGTTCCTGACTAGCTGGTGCGGATTGCAGAAATCATTTTTAAGCATGTAATTAATTGCTTCTTTCGGGCTTAGCTGGGCGAAAACAGGCTCGCCTTTTTTCCGCTTCAATAGAACAATTGCGCCCATTACCGAACGCTCGCGTATCTTTTCCTCCCCGAATATGCGCTTTACATCAACGATGGAACGGCCATGGTCGTCCTTGGTTATTCCTTCTAGCCGCTTTTTGAATTCCGGCCAATTCTTTGCCAAATCGTCGCGAATATAAGAATTCTTTTCAGATGAGAAAACGATGGTGTCCTTGCCCATCAGCCTTACAAAAAACCAGTCATCAGTAACGAAATTTGCCCCTTCTCCGAGAAGCAGTCCGTAGGTCAATGTAGTTTTGCCGCTTCCAGACGGGCCGATAATCGCCAATCCTTTCCCGCCCAAATCAACAAAAGAGCCATGGATAGAATAACGTCTATGCTCGGACGTGAAATCCTCGAAAAAATCGGCAACCAATGCCAGTGCAATGCTTTTTACCCAGCCATAGTAATCACAATTTTTTATTATTGCTGTTTTTGAAACCGGCTCGTAGAGAACGCGGAGCTTTTTGGTTGAATCGGAAACCGCGAACAATCTTGCATGCGGGCGTATGCCGTCAAGCATGTGTCTGAAGTTGTCTTCCCACATTTCCTTGAACTCGTTGCTGTCAGTAATTAATTTTACGCAAGTGCCGTGGATGTCGGCTTTTGCCTGGTAAAGCCCTGAGGAATAGAACGAGCCCATTTCCTTTTCCTTTTGCTGTTGAGAGATAATCTCGACTTTGTAGGAATCTGCCATAGCAAAATATCCAAGTATAACTATAATAAGCTTAGCGGAAGAAAATCTGCTTATGTCTTTCCTTTCCGCATTCAAAAGGCTTACACGATTCGAGCATGCGATAATGCTTGCAATAGCTGTATTGGTTGGGGAAGTAATCGCGCTCGGGACGCTCCCGCCAGCCTCGTTAATTATCTTGCTCTCGCTTCTCGTTCCGATTTTCAGCGAGATGGGCTCGTTTGCGCTCAATGACTATTTGGATGTAGAAACCGACAGGATAAACAAAAGGAAGGACCGACCGCTCGTAACTGGAGAGATAAGCCCGCAGTTCGCTTTCCGTTTTTCGCTCGTAGCCATTTTACTTTCGGTCATCTTCGCCTATTTCATAAACATTTATGCGTTCGGGATTGCGTTGGTATTCAATGCGCTCGCAATCGCTTACAACTACAGGCTAAAGGATATGCCGCTGGTTGGAAATTTGTATATTGGAACTACCATGGGAATTCCATTCCTATTCGGCTCTTCGGTGATAACTAACTCGCTTCAATTCAGCATAACAATTCAAGTGCTCGCAGCCCTTGGATTTTTGGCAGGAGTTGCAAGGGAAATAATCAAATCAATCGAAGATGTTGAAGGAGACAAGAAAGCAAGGAAGTCCCGCACGCTTCCGGTAATTATCGGGGAGAAACGGGCGCTTTACTTAGCATGCTTAATCTACTTAATTTTCATTCCATTAACCGCGCTTCCATTCCTAAATCAGCTAAAGCTCAATTATCTTGCAGTCGGATTGGTAATCTCCGCAGATATTGGAATATTGATTATAGTCGGGATATTGCTCAAGCAACAGAACAAGCATACGTTCAAGATGGCAAGGAATTTGAGCTTATTCTGCCTTTTCCTTGGGCTATTAGCGTATTTGATTGCTGCGGTTGGGTAAAGATAGTATAGACTCATTTTAACACAAAAATAAACATTTAAAA
>JBAYGV010000159.1:0-2856 GCA_041666445.1 Candidatus Micrarchaeia archaeon
AGCCAGCCCTCGATAGCATTGCCAATGAACTCTTTTCTAGCTTCCCCCACATACCTTACGGATGCGCCTGTCGTTAAGTCTATTATCTGGCCCATCAAGTCTAGAATTAAAATTTTGTCCACTTCATTATCATGGCTGTTTTCCATAATTGCTTTTTTCAGCCTGTTTATAGTTACAAAATCGAAAAATGAAGGCTCTGAGCGCATGCGTTCCTTTTCCCTGTGCGCTCTTTTTTCTGCTTCTAACGCTTCTTCATCCCTAAGAACTCGCCGTAAGCATCTTGCCATTCCAAGATACAAATTAGGGTCCATTCGGTCCATTACGGTTATTTCTGTTTTGAAATCGTCAAATGCTTGGGCAACCAGGAGTTTGTAGGCATTTGAATAAGCCTGCTCCCACTCGTCGTTTTTTCGTATTACCCTGCCTAATTCTATTGTTGCCATTTCGCATAGCCATCCTGCCCGTTCGAAATGCCCCCTGCTTCGCCATTTTTTAGCTTCTTCCTCATAGGCATTTACTGCAGCTATTATTTCCCGATTAAACCGCTCTAGTTCTAGGTAATTTCGCTGTATCGCACGATTTTTCTTAAATATTCTAAACCTGCCTGGAAGTTCTTCTAATTTAGGCTCTTCAATCCTAATTGTGGCGATTCTGAGACGGGGTATCTTTCTTAGCTGTGTGGTTACTGTTTGCATCGTGGTATTAGATAGGCAAAAGAGTTTTTAAATGAGGAGGGGATATCCGGGCAGGAACAATAATAGTTAAAAATAGACCGGCAATATAATTATTCGATGATACAGGACTTAGTTGTATATGGAGCGTTGATAGTTGCCGTGTTGACTATCACCTATTTTGCGACTAGGTAGGTATTTAGGGCCCGTAGCTCAGTCAAAGGTTTCGAGTCTCGAGTTTTGAGTCTCACTTTCTGAAGCGGTTGGAGCGTTCGACTGATAAAATCCCATTTTGGGTTTTTAGATATCGAAAGGTCTTGAGTTCAAATCTCAACGGGCCCAATTTCTGTTTTCCGTTCCGGGTTTCCTGTTCCTGGGCGGCGTTATTTTATCCCAGCAAATCTTTTGTGCTGTAAACCTTGACCAAAGTCTGTTCCTTGAGCTTTTTATCATTGCTCCCTATCGCCGCGTTTATTTTGAGAGCTAGAGCAAAATAACTAGTGTCATCTGGATCTGGGGATATTTCTGATGCTTTTTTCAGGAGCATTTCAAATTCTTCCTTTGGGATAATCGTAATCTTTTGCCCGAGAATATCAAATATCTCGTCAAATTCTCGAGCTGCCCTTTTTGTTTTTTCCAGAAGTTCATCCTTATGCTCCAATATTTCTTCGAAAAGGAATTCCGGGGCAAACAAACGGATTGCCGGGTCTAGCAGAAGGTCAATGGTTGCGCCGTCTTTTACAAGCGCTGCGAAGATAATATTCGCATCAACAACCAAGTCCATTTTTTCAACTCTCGTCTGTTTTATATTTTTTTGCTAATGATTTATTGACTATTTTTCCTAAGCGCAAGGCTTCTTCCTCAGTCATAGTGCTCTCTCTAGTAAACTCTCTGAATTTTTTGAGAAGAGTAATTTTCTGCTTAATTGCTTCTCGGGCAATTGCTGACCAGTTCATCTCTGGGAATTCGTCCATCTCATTTTTGAGTTCGTTTGGAACCGCCAATGTTATACTTACCATAGCTATCACTTCTAATTAGTGTATTACGTGCATTATGTTTTTAAACGTTTTGGTGTGCAGCAATAATTATTTCATCCCCTTCCTTATCGCCTTTTCTACATCATCAATTCCAGCATTGCTTTTTATTGAAAAATCAGAGAAGTGCGTCCTGCAAGCCATAAATCCTTTCTTTTGCAATTCCGCAATTACTTTCTCGGTTTTCGGAACTCCGCCAGTCCCAATCCGTTTGCAAATCCTATGGATGTCAAAATACCAAGGAGGCATCCCATGCTCGTTCCTGACCATTTCCAGCTTCTTTGCAATCTCATCGAAATTAGCGTAATTTCTTTCCTTGTTCAGCGCAATCATTTTCTCTACGAATTTTTTATCGCTGGTTTCTCCAAGCCAGAGGGGTCCGCCATAATCCGGCTCCTTTCCGCATCGTTCGCATTTTTCCTTAATCCGTTTCCCAGCGCTTCTCCAGCCACAGGAACAATTGCTTACGAAACCTAGCTTCTTCATGCTTTCATCTGCAAGGACTGCGTTGCTCGTGCATTTTACCAGGACTTTCATATAATGCCTGTCTGAAATGGAAAATAGCGGCTCAATTCCGAAATTGAATTCTGCCCCAACCTCTGCAATCCGCTTAATTAAAATCCGCAACCCGTTTTCATGGGTGAACTCATTGTTCATGCTCCGCGAATGGTAATTCTTCAGGCATGCTTTTGCTTCCGGGCCGCACAATACTGCCGTGTCCGTTGCCGTAGCAGAAAGGTAAAACATCTTTTTTTTCTGCATTGAAAAAAATGCAGGGTAAAGATATGGCGCGGGGGTTCCGAAAGGGTCGAGCTCAATGAAATCAAAATCATATTTGGCTTCGTAAAAATTATTCACTAGGAAGAGGGTTGCATCTTCCTTTGCATACTTTGCGTTCTTCACATTGTTTTTCTTTACATTCGCTTTAGATAACTTAATTCCATTTGCGCTCCAATCAAGGAACGTTATCCCCGAAACGTTCTTGTTTTCTTTCGCGTACCTTACGCCTCGAATCCCGCTCGCGCAAAATCCGTCAAGAACTGAAATTTTTTCTTCAATCGCTCCGATTGCAAGCGAATAGATGCTCCTGCAAAACCTCATTTCCGGATTGTAGAAAATATCCTTGTGCTCGAACTTTATTTTTTCTTCCT
>JBAYGV010000160.1:0-2839 GCA_041666445.1 Candidatus Micrarchaeia archaeon
CCGGGTTTGGAGAAAGGAAGAGCCGCAAAGGGGCCGTTTCCGTGAGTTTTGGCAGTCGGATATTGACATAATAGGGAGCCAAAGCCCAAGGTGCGAAGCCGAATTATTGGCAGTTGCCCGTTCCGTTCTCATCGCATTCGGATTCCCAAAGCCAAAAATATTCATTAACAATAGGAAAATCCTTGATGCGTTGGCAGAAAAGCTCGGAGTGGTCGGAAAGAAGGCAGAAATGTTCCGCTTGCTTGACAAATGGGACAAGATTGGGGAAGAAGCAGTAGTAATGGAACTAAAGAAAGTAATTGGCGCAAAGGAAACCGAAGAGCTTTTCAAGTCCATAAACGTCAAGGGAGACAATGATTCAAAATTAAAGGCGGCGGAAAAGCTTTCAAAGGAAGGCGCTGACGAATTGCGTTCGATAGTTTCACTCTGCGATTTCGAAGTTGAAGTTGACCTTTCCCTAGTACGGGGTTTAGGATATTACACCGGTCCTGTTTTCGAGATAAAGCTTGCAGAAAACATGGGGACGATTGCAGGCGGAGGACGTTACGATAATCTCCTATCCGTTTACGGGCAGTCAGATTTCGCAACCGGAATTTCACTAGGGGTAGAGCGTTTGGTAACATTGATGAACGAACGGAATGCTGAAAATAAAAAACAGGCGCAAAAGACCTACACCCAAGTTTTCGTAGCATCTGTAAAGCCGGAATTCTTTGATTATGCGAACGAAGTTGCAAACCAGCTTCGCTCGGAAGGGATTGCAGCAGAAACCGACTTAAACGAACGGAACCTGCGCAAGCAGATGGACTATGCGAATTCGCTTTCCATTCCATACCTAATTGTGGTTGGGGAAAAGGAGCAGAAGGCGAAGACGGTTACGCTAAAGGACATGAAAACCGGGAAGGAAGAATGCGTTGCCATCCAGCAAGCAATCGAAGCACTGCAGGTGAAATGATTTGGCAAAAATAACCGAGCGGGTTTATCCTTTCGCATTGATTGCGGTTTTCTTCTTGTTTATCTTATTGTTTCTTTCCGTAGTCCGTACTAGCATATTCGGGGCGGTTTCGGAAGACAAGCACCTTTTTTTCGAGATAACCCTCCTTTTGCTCATTGCAGTCCTTGCGGAACTGGCATTCTCATATGTAAAACAGCCGACAGTCATAATCCTGCTTGTTCTTGGGATTTTAATGAGCAAGAGCGTATTAGGCTTTGACATCATACGCGACCAGCATCTTCTTGAAATTTTCGCCCAGCTCGGGGCAATTTTCCTTTTGTTCCGTGTCGGGCTCCATTCCCATCTCACCAAGGTATTTTCAAAAGAAAACCTGGTTGTTGCGGCATTCGGGGTCATAGTGCCTTTCATCATAGGCTATTATTATGCTTCATTTTCCGGAGGCTCATTTGCCTATTCGATGTTTCTTGGCGCGGCATTGACTGCAACAAGCGTCGGAGTGACAGTTGCCATATTAAAAGAATTGAAAGTGCTTGAGAAAAAATTTTCAGAAGTAATTATTGGCGCTGCCGTAATTGACGACATTCTTGGGCTTCTTGTGCTTGCATTTGTGATTAACGCCCCCAATGGGATTACTGGGGAAGCAATCGTGCCCATGCTCGGAGTAGCTGCAACTGCTGCCATTTTCCTTGCGGGCGGAGTGATTGCCGGAAAAGCATTTGTCAGGGAAATACTGGACAAGCTGCCTTCTGACAATAAAAATTTCCTGCTTTCCCTTTCATTCCTTTTCATCTATGCGTATATTGCGGAATACATCGGGCTTTCATCCATCATTGGCGCGTTCCTTGCAGGGATGATACTCAATTACAGCAGGCACGTTAAGGAGCTGGAAGACAAAATATACGCATTGGACGTAATTTTCGTCCCGATTTTTTTCATTTCGCTCGGAATGCTGGTTGACGTATCTGTCCTTTCCGCAATCGCAATTCCTGCGCTAATAATAACTGTCATTGCCATACTTTCAAAAGTTGTGGGCTGCGGTTTGGGAGCGGTCGCATCAAAAATACCAAAATACGATTCATTATTAATCGGGGTTGGCATGTCCCCACGAGGGGAGGTTGCGCTCATCGTGGCGTTAATCGGGCTTACAAAAGGTGCATTGACCAGCGGGGAATACGCTCTTATTTCTGCCATGGCCTTGCTTACAACGCTATTTGCGCCTCCGGTTCTCAACTGGATGATAAAGAGGATGAAACAATGATGAAAATCCCGCTCATTTACGTAAAGGACAAGCAGGCGTTCATAAAAAAAGGCGGTGTGCTGAAGCTGGTTGGAAAGCCAAGCGAATTGGTAAAAAAGCTGAAGAAGGACGGAGTAGAACTCGTCCATATTGTTGATTTGGATGCAATTAACGGAAGCACAACCAATTTTGATGTTTACGACAGCCTTACTTTTTTCATGCATATCCAGGTGGAAGGCGCAAAAACCGAGCAGATGGTAAAGAAACTATTGGAGATAAACGCCCGGGTGGTCGTTCCAATCCCATTTCCCGAAGCAATTCATATTGAAAAATTCAAGGATAAAAAACGACTGCTAGTCGGAAAGATTTGCGAACCCGAACATTCGGAATCCACAAACGAAACGGTTTTCGCATCAGTTTTCGACCTTCTCTATTGCGGGAATTCCGAACCGGATATCCGAATGCTTTTAAAAACCAAGAGAAGAATACTGGTTCAGGGAAAAGTGGAAAGTAAGCTGGCTTCGAAGCTGTTCGGGGCAATCGAAAATTTCGAGGGGTAATACTTTGCTGGAAACCAACGACGCCGTAATCCGCTTGTTCATATCTCTGTTCGCAGGCTTGCTAATCGGCTTTACCAGAAGGAATTATCC
>JBAYGV010000161.1:0-2753 GCA_041666445.1 Candidatus Micrarchaeia archaeon
CTGAGATTGGCACCCAACGGTTTTTCAACAGTTTCGTATTCCACCGAAGGAGGAATTATGAACCTCATTTTGAATTTATTGGATAGGTAGGGAAAAACAGAATCCAAGCATGAATCAGTCAGGGATATCAGTGAACTTGAATCACAGAGTATGTCCTGTTGGGCCATCTAACCACTTGGAATCAATTTTCTTGCGTTTTTCAAACGGTCGAGTATGCTCTGTTCGTCCTTCATCCGGTCAAACATCATTGTTTTTCCTGCATAATCAAGAATATCCTGCTTGGACATGTTGGTCATTTCTGCCGCAAGGCCAAGCGATATCCCCTGGGCGTAAAGAATTGAAGCGACTTTCAGCTTTCCTTTTGTCATCAAGCCGGTAATGAAACGAGGGTCATCAGCTTCAAGATGCTTTATTTTCTTTTCCAGGTCTGCAAACATTTTTGCCCATTCCTCGTCGCTTGCACTGCCATCAACTTTGCAAATTAGTGCCAGCTGCTTTTCGATTGGAACCATGAACTTGTCCATTTCCTTTCGCATATACCTGGACTTTGAGGTTATTTTTGCAAGAACATAGGATACTACTGCCAAATCATACCAGCGCTTGTTAAACTCAATAACGGCCTGCTTCAGAATCTGGTCGTTGATTTTCCTGAGCTTTTTCTGGTTTCGCTTCCCGAACGCCTCACAAATAGAGTTTAGCAGGTCTTTCAAGGGAAGCATGGATGGCAATCTGAATTAAAGTTAATAAATGCTGCGGATGCTGGAAAAAAAGTGCGGAGATGGGGAAAAACAAAAAATGGAAAAAAAGAAATTAGCACCCTCCGGATTGATTACACGGAACCGGAGGCTTTAGCCCGTATCTCTGCTCCAACGCTTGAATTTCCGAATGAAGCTCCAAGATAGCTAGCTCGCTAACTTGTCCTAAATCAATTTCAGCCCGGTTTTGCTCGATTTGCCTTCGAGCTTCCAACAGTTCGGAAATTTCCTTTTTACGCTTCTCATTGCGCATCCCGCCCTCAGACAGATGATAAATCGCCCGTTTCGCTATGCGTTCTGCCTCTTCCAAAGAATCCGGGCCGCTGCGCCTTAGGCTGCGTATGGCAAGTATAGCCTCACGCCTTATTGAACGGGCATCCATCCGCAGGGATTCTGGAGGGGGCAAGCCGCCCAATGCCCATGGCCGCGTACCAGGCCTTTCGAGCCTATCCCTGGATTGCAACCACAAATGGGTCATTGGCTCACCTCAGAATATGGCTCGCGCTCGTGGATTTCTCTCCAAACCGTCATCGTTGATACTCCGACAAAATCAGCTATTTTCCTTAGGCCGATATTCTGGCCCCAATATAATTCTAGAATTCGATTTTTTATTTTCTCATCAACCACACTAGGTCTACCGCTCTTGCCTCTTAAAAGAGACACCACCCTTTGTTTGTTTTGTCCATTTACATTCACCTCGTTTGTTTTTTATTATTGCAGCTGAAAGCCGCGTTATTGTATTATGCGAATCCCGATATTTAAAGGTATGTATCAAAAGTTTTGGAATTACCAAAATACATAATCTAAAGCTTTCTGAACTGCCGGCTCAGCCTTTATTCGGTTAACAAATGGCTGAAGTCCAGTTACAATTTCGTTGAATAAATCGCGTACTTTCTGAACATTGAATAACTCCACAAGCTTGTTCGCCCAGCTTCCGGTTCCTGCTTCGGGCGGACTACCTATCCCTTCAGCCGTTCCTTGTACAAAATTTATGGTAGGCCTAAGACCAGCAGTATACTCCAGCGCACGCAATCCTTGGCCCAAAACGCTGCTTGGGTCAGCTTTCATTTGATCGGATCGGCCATTTAAATCTACAACAACTTTCGCCACTGCTTCGGCCCGATTAATAATTTCATCGGCATCTGGAACGACAACTAAAGGAATATGATCGGACTGAAATAGTCGAGGTTTGTCAGATAAAACCAACTTGACAAGTTGTGATAGTGGAAAAGATAAATCCGCCGAAATAGTTGCGGAAGAAATTTGTCGACCTTCGTGCCCAAATTCAAACTCGCTACCCCGAATTTTTATTGAACAGGAAGAACCTACAAACCGACCAACATAATAAAAGTCTCTCGCTCCTCTTGCATTTATTTGTCCTTTGGTATGGACTGCAAATTCATCGACAAGCCCTGCGCGCTGGAATGCGCCTTCCATGGTATGCAATTGATCTCTAGTAATAGTAATCCGAGTATTTTTTGGTGTAGGTGCCATGTTTATTATTATGCACAAAAGTGTTTATAAATGTTGGTTTTAGTGGAAATTGAAGCGAGAGAAAGAGATAGAAATAGTTAAAAAGGTAAATTTATGTTTTTCAGTCCAACGTCTAAGAAAAGATAGATATTTAAAATGTATCATGATATAATCATGATTGTTGCGTGACTTCATCGCAATAGAACCGTGTCAGGTTCGCGATACAACCATACTACAATCACAGCAAAAGCGTGAATGATTCACGCGCCAAACAGGGCGAGATCATGAATGATGACACTAACGATAATAACATATTTAAAGCTTCCGCGACTGCCGGAAGCATAAGACAAGAAATAATCCAAGATTTGGAAAAGAATCTTGCGAAGTTCAAGGACCCAGTAATAATCGGAGAAATGCTTTACAAGCTCCTCGAAGAACGCGAAAACACGAACAGGATATTGAAAAATATCCTTTCAAAGCTCGAAGCGATGGAAGCAAAAGGAACACCGGAAATCTCGGCGATAA
>JBAYGV010000162.1:0-2730 GCA_041666445.1 Candidatus Micrarchaeia archaeon
TATCTTTCGGTTTTAATTTAAGTGCTTCTTTCAAGGCGTTTTGTTGCAGTGTAAATCCCAAATCTTCATATCCTTAATCAGGATTTCGTACTCGTCGCAAACATAGCCGTCCTTTTCAATCGACTCCAGGCCGCGGGACAGCTCATCGTAAAATGCCTTTCCTAACGCAAACGCGTACTTCTTATTGTCCAGCTTGAAATCTTTCATGAACAATGATGAACGGAGCAAGCGCTGATTGATGAAACCAACAGGCATGTCAAACAAAAGATGGGATGAATTGGCAATGTCTTCTATATCGGCATTGGGGACAACGTATTTCATTATTTCCTTCCGGTCTTCGGATTTCATCACTATCCCTTCTTTCCCGGATTTGTTCACGGATAGGAATGCTTTTTTCAGCTTTTTCATGTCTGCCTTCTTCATCCTTGAAAATTTCCCGAAAACCGGGACGGACGGAAGGCCAAATTGCCTAATCAGCGAATATTTCTTTTCCTGCGGGACGCAAGCCCCATTCTCATCCATGATATCGAAAACAAAAAGTTTGATGTCGAATTTCTTGGTCGGCTTAGTGTATGGAGTATTCCCAATCATCTCCCCACAGAGCACGTATTTCGGAAGTTTTGAGAAGAACGGCTCGAGCCCCATTTCCCGGACTTTTTCTGTTGCAAATGCATCGACAAATCCTCCGCGGGAGAATGCAAATAATTTCCCGCCAATGCTTGCAACCCTAAGATTAAACCCGTCTATCTTTTCTTCTGCCCAGAAAAATTCTGAAGCCATATTTTTTGCCAACCCTTTTTCAAGCGTAAAAATCCGTTTTATCCTCTGGAAACCAGGGATTGTACGCTCCGCGCCCGCTGTGCCATCTGCGCCAATGATTACCGTTCCTCTTGGCACATGGCGGAATTTCTCCCTAAAACAGGAATAGTCAATTTCCTCGGAATGGGCAATTAATCTGCCTTTTTGCATAGCGTCGCGAATAATCGCTTCGTCGATTTCCATTTACTTCCCCCGCTTTTTGGAAGTTTTCGCCCGCTTTGGGAACTTTGAATATATGGCGGAAAATTTTACCGCGTTTATCCATTCGCAGCCTAGTTCATCCGCAAGATGAAGAATACCTTCGTCGGCGGAAACGATGGTCGCTTCCAATTCTTTTGCCAATAGAACGAGTTCGAAATCCTCCTTGCTATCCACGATTCCGCTTCGCATCGCATCCCGGTATTTATCGCGCAGCTTCACCAGCTTTGCGTCATTGTCAGGATGGTTGTCCCTTGCGAATTCCTCTGAAAGGCGCAAGCCCTTGTTTATCCTTCCGCGGATGTCATCAATGAAATGATAGAGAACCGCTGCCGGCAGATAGGTAGCGTAAATGTTTGGCGCCCTTTTCTTTACCACGCCTTCAAGCTCATCGCTGGTGTCGCCTATGAAATTATGGAGCTCCTTGAAAACCGAGGGCGGCATGAAGAAATCAGCATCGAAAGATTCCGCTTTCCTTGCGAACGATTTTGCCGCCGATTTTGGGTCTTTCCCGAACTGCTTCCTTGCATGCGGATTTACGAACAGGCTCGTATCTATTACAAATTTCCTTGGTGCCATAGTTTAGGATAAGAGGGCAATTTTTATATATTCTTGGTTTAATGGAAAATTAGGTGTTTCAAATCGCAATGCTTCCCTTTGACGAACTCCAGCGCGAGGTAAACGAAAAATACTACAAAAGGCGTGGACGAAAGTTATATTCCGATTTCAAGACATTCGGCAGCTCGGACAAGATAGCTCACGCTAACGCAATAGAATTTTACAGGATGCTTGCGGATGGAGAATTAGACGGCGGAAGCGAGATAACTGTTTATGATTTCGGAATCGGAAATGGATTATTCTCGAAATTTTTCCTGGAAAATTTTTATGAGTTGGATGGGGGGAAAAGGCAATTCGTCCCGCGGCTTTCCTATTTCCTTTGCGACATTTCGGAGGAATTAGTAAAGAAAGCTGAAAAGGAAATGAACCGGAGCGGATTCAAAGTTGAGGGGATAGTCTGCAATGCGCTCGGCCCGCTGAAATTCCTGAAAGGCGCAAGCTATATCCGCTCGAACGAAATGTATGATGATTTGCCGGCAAAGATTTTCGTGAAAGAAGAGGACGGAAACGTATCCGAAGTTTTGATGAACGAAAAGATGGAAAAGGAATACGCCCCGTCCCGCGACAATAAAAAAGCAATAAAAAAAATAATGGAAAAAATGCCGAACGGATATGAAATACCGATAAACTACGGCGCAAGGAAACATCTGGAAAAATGCGTTTCTGGGCTGAAGAAAAACGGATATGTGGATATTTTTGATTATGGTTTCGGGACGGTTGGCGAGATAACTGCATACCCTGCGGAGATTTGGAACAATTCCATAGTTCGCGAGTTCAACAGCCAGCTTACGGTTGACGTTAATTTTATCCATTTGGCGCATGGACTGGAAGCAGGGGCAAAAGCAAAAATCCAACCCCAAAAGCAGTATGCAGAACAAACGCTCGGAGAGAAATTATATTACGCGGAAATGGAACAGTTATATTACCTTAACGGACGCGAACTGAAAGCGAACAGGAAGAAAATGAAGAAATTCGGCTATCCGGAAGATTATGCGAAACGGGCAGCAGAAAAGAATATAGCCAAGCAGATTACCGAAACAGACGACTACCTCCACCTGAGAGTCTGGAAATAAACCGAACAACCTACCCCCACCA
>JBAYGV010000163.1:0-2688 GCA_041666445.1 Candidatus Micrarchaeia archaeon
CTAAGAGCGGTGGGATGGTGTCAGTGCATATTTGGTGGCCATAGCCTCTTGAACCACAGTGAATCATTACTGTGATTTGCCCTTCGTACAATCCGAATGCCTTTGCTGCCTCAGGATGCATAATTTTGTCAACGACCTGTATTTCTAGAAAGTGATTGCCTGCACCCAGCGTTCCAAATTGGGATTTTCCCCTCTTCTTTGAAGTCGGGGTTACTGCTTTCGGATTTGCACCTTCTATTCTCCCGTATTCTTCTGTGCTTTCCTTGTCTTCCTTTCTGCCATAACCCTTTTCCAGCGCCCAGTCAATTCCTTGGACTACAGCCTGGTCAAGCTCTTCATGTGATATTTTTATCCTTCCTTCGCTGCCCACTCCGCTCGGGATGTTCTTGAACAATCCATCGCACAACTCTTTTATTTTTGGGCGTACTTGCGCTTCGGTTAGATTAGTAGTTAAGAGACGAACGCCGCAATTTATGTCGTAACCGACCCCGCCCGGAGAAACTAAACCGTCTTCGGCATCAAAAGCTGCTACGCCCCCGATTGGAAACCCGTAGCCTTCATGGCCGTCCGGCATTACCGAGGCGTGGTTGATTATTCCTTCTAAGCTTGCAACGTTCTTCAATTGCTGGAGCGTGCGGTCCTTTTGCATTTTCCCGATTAAATTGTCGTTTGCGAATATGTAGGCCGGAACCTTCATTGTGTCATAAGGTTCCATTACCCACATTGCATGATCAAGTTTTTTGAGTTGTACGTCTGCCATAATTTTCACCTAGTTTTATAGTTCAATTGTATGAAATAGCACGAATATAAAGAAATGAGAAAAAAGAGTTTTTATAGCTATGGTTGGTATAACTCTCGCTTTATTGAAACTTCCCTTAGGGTATCCAAGCTCCCAAGAGCGGCCCTAACTTTGTTCATCAGCAAAAGAGACTCGATTTGGATTAACTGCAGGGAAAGTATCAATTCCGTTCCATCTATCCTTTGATTTGGTTGCAATCCGCTTCTGTCAATCTCACGATGCCTATTATCGCAGAGGCAACCGAATTTGATTAGTGATTGCTTCAAAATAGCTAAAGAATCAACAACCCTCTGATGTTCTCCTAAAAACCTTAGCCATTCAAGGCACCTTAATTGGCTCGAAATAGCTTGGCTTGCATCTTGCGGAGTGAACGTTTCGTACTCGGCTAGCGGCTTTTTAATCCCATTAACTAGAAAATCCGGGTTTAATATGTCATAATTAACTCTACGTGGAAAACCAATTCCAAAACCACCATAAAAAATCGCCACTGGTTGCACAGTCAATTCTGCCCTTGCGATTAAACTTTCAAGCAAACTTATATTTTTACCATGAACGCATTGTTTAGCAAACATGTATCTTGCGATAATCGCAGCATCTGCAATCATCCCATTTTCTTCCAACGTAGTTAAGCATTGCATCCGTTTTTCAACATCCAGATATTTCCAGGACAATAGAAGGGAACTAATTGCGAAATGTTTAGTTGCGTCCTCCCTTGCAAGCGAATAGAATAATTCATCAAAATGTTCAGATTCAGTTGCCGCATTGATAATAACAGCACGAACCATTGAAATAATCTCAGCACGAGCCATTGGGCTAGCTTTTGGCTGCTGCGCAACAGCAAAAGAAGATGCAGCTGCACGCCTCAATAACCCATCTGCAAGTGTATCTTGAGGATGAAACGGAACAGTATGTGCATAGGTAGCAAGCGTTCCTACCGAACCTTGTTTCTCAATAAATGCCATGTCTCGCTTAATCGCATCCTTATTGCATCTTCGCTTATCCAATAAAAGTATCATATCTTCACCTTAAATCAAAATACCCGTTCAACTTTGTTTTCAAGTTCTTTCCGCAGATTGTCCAAAGCGGTTAGCGCTCTCCTAAAATGCCCAAGCTGCAATCTTGCTTCAATTGCAGAAAATCTTGCTTCGATAGCCAATCGCTTAAGCTCTATTCCAACCATTTCGTGAGATGAGGAACCAGATAATCTCGTTATGGTTTTAGTTGCAAATTTATCGATAAAACCAGTGATTCTAAGCACATGTGCATAGTCTTCAGAGAATACCGCAAGATTCAATCTTTGCCCAAGATTTTCCATTGCAGATATTACAAATCTTAATTCGTCAACAGGTAAAGAAAATCTTGGTTGCGCAACGAGTGGAGATATAGTTTGAACAGACAATTCACGAACTTTATCTGCAGATTGGATTACCCAAACACCGTCCGGATTTGCACGTCTCCCTATCCTGGTTGCACGTTCAAACATAAGATAAGCATATGGAAGATGACCCTTGTATTCAAGCAAATCACCTAATTGGAAAAGTTCTCTTGGCTGGAAATAATTTCCAGATAAAAGCGCAATAGAAAGACCAGTAGATATTGCTTTCTTCTCATTAAATAATTTAGTAAAAAGGCCCATTTCATAAGAACCAATAGAAGCATAAAGAACAGCGGCAACTGCTGAATGAAAAGTATTTGATTCACCGCTTAAACGCAATTCATCAGCCGTTCGTCTAATTTCATCAGCTGGAGAAATTAATTTACCAAGTGGAACCTTATTTGCATAAGCTGCAAAAGTTCTAGGGACATATTGGCTTTTTAAAAAATCTAAGTCTCGTCTAACCGCCTGTTCGTTCATTCTTCGTCTATCTAAAAGTATGATTGCCATGGAA
>JBAYGV010000164.1:0-2676 GCA_041666445.1 Candidatus Micrarchaeia archaeon
CATCTGCCCAATGAGGCAAACCATGAATTCAACCGAGTTCAAGCAGTTTGAACGGGCAGTTGATGCCGGGGATTACCAGACCGCAAAAGAATTACACGAGGAATATGGGCTTGGAGGGGCGATATTTGACAGGCTAAACGAGACGACATTTCCAGACTATTCGCAGATACATATCCTAAGCAAAAAGCTCAAATCCGAACTGGGCAGGGATGCGGAATCTGCGATTGAAAATGGCAGAGAACGATCAGTGCCAGGATTCGAACACGGAATGCGGGGACGCTATTGCCTAAATGCGAATAGTACGGCCATGGGATAAACTACAGAATGGCAAAACAGCGATTCGAGCCGGAGTTCTTTCTTTGTTTTTTTACCCTAATTTTTTATTTAAAAAACTTAGCCCCGGACCAATGCCTGAAATTCGCCAGCCCTAACGGCAGCCGGATTTAGACGCCAGCAGGTTACAAACCCGGAAACATTTCCGCCAACAAGCGGAACTTTTTTAGATGTCATAAAACCTTCCCTTTCGAATTCCTGAAGCATTGCATCCAAAATTGGCTTGAGAACTTCGGTAGGGATGGATTGAATTCCAGCATCGAATTTTGCCAATTCTTCTAGAATGTTCTGAACTCTTACTGGCTGGCTTCGGATAGGGGAATAGCTTCTCAAAAAAGCTGGTAAAATATCATGAACGCGGGCATAATGCTTCCTCAAATCTTCCGAAACATCAAGTGCTGGAACTCCGATAGAATTAGTAGCATTTACCAAACCGGATTCTTTCAACGCTTTGCTCAGCTCTGCCGCGAATCCAGTTGAAACCCTGCCGATTATTTCTCGTTCAGCCATCGGGCCTTCGGAAAGGATAACGCTTCGGATAAAACCTTTTAGCTGGTCTGCTAGCTGGACGCCCCGGGCATCCGGCCTGAATGTGAATGTTCTTGGTTTGGCAGATAGAGTCATATTCTATATTGTGTAAGGAAGTATATTTAAATGTATTTATTAGAATGCAGAATACTCTGGTTTGTTCAACAATTATCTTCTTTGTAATTACGGCGAATATAATAGGAGTAAAAGCATTTGAGAAGATGAAATCTTAGGAAGATTAATAGGGTGATAAGAAAGTATTAAATATGTCTGTTTACTAATTATAACTGATAGATATGCGATTTAAAGATAAGCAGGTTCGTCTTCTCTCAGAAGTGCCAGGGCCAACTTTTGCCCAGCGTGGCTTCATAGACGGAACGGGATTCAATCTGCCAACTTTGCGTGCATTCAGATTTCCTGAAAAAAATATAACTGCTTTTGATAACAAAGAATCTGCAGTCCCACTGGTACTTGTAGTGAATTTGATCGGCCCATGCAATCTACGTTGCGCCTATTGCTTGTCCCATTACGCCACTAGAAGCGCATATACTTCCTTTAGTTCGGAAAGTTTAGGTTTAGATACTCCGTTGCGTCCTTTAGAGCGTAATGATTTTGAAGAGATATTCCGCCAATATGGCCGATTGGGCGGTTCAACCATATTGCTAAGTAGCACGGGCGAACCTTTCCTAGATTTTAAATTTGTTGCAAAATTGGCCAAATTGGCTTCTGAAAATGGGCTCCAGCTTGCAGTTTTTACAAACGGAACTATGTTTGACCAGACTACCGCCCAACTGGCTCATGAATTGGGGATTAACCTGCTTTTCAAGCTCGATGCAGGAATTCCAGAACTAAATGACTTGGCACTCGGTTCAAAAGGACGCTACGAGTATGTAAAATTCAATGGATTATACGTTCCTTCTCAACTAGTAACTGTTTTGAAAGAATATGGAAGAGATATGGATATGGTCGCGGCATGCACATCTATAACTACACTTAATTATGACTACGTTCTTCCATTACGGGAATGGGCGCTTAAACTTGGAATCCCCCAATTCCTCAAGCATATTTACCCAGTTGGAGCTGCAGAAAATCGTCCGGATTTGTTCCCAACGCAAGGGGATATTATTGCCATTCATGAAAGAATCCTCGAATTGGATGAAAAGTACGGGTTAACACACCCATCCCAGATACCTGAAAAGTACCACTATGATATGAGACGGGCCATGGGAGCGATCCTAAACAACCAGGGCTTTCCATTGCGTATAGACATAGATTGCCGGGGAGGAGCAATGATAGTTACTGACGTCATTCAATCGCAAATAGGCAAATTGCCATTGATACGCCTTCTTGATGCTAAGGACCAGGTAGATCTAGAAGCATATTTTAAACAGGCAGACGAACATATTCGCAGAGTTTTAACGCACTAAACTGAATAGGAAATAATTTATGGAATAAGTTTTTGCTAGTTTTAAACTTGAACATTTTCAACAGCTGCAACCCCAGAATATATTGACCAGTCTGAATCTGCAGCTACATTGCGGCCGCTTAGCAAACCACCCGCCCCTCGAAGGATGCTGCCGAGCCACCCGGTGGGCTTGAACCCCAATCGGACTAACGCTGCTATTTCTTCAAACTCGCTAGCGCGCCGAGTGGTAGACATTTTTGCATCAAAGTTCTGTCTGCCGCTATCGTCGAATATCCTTCCGGACAGCAAACCAAAACCATCCTCATCAACGGCAGCTGTCCAGCCATTTGGCCTTGATACGTCTTTTACGCGCAAATCTTTTTTTGGGTCAAAATCAGATGATGGAAAAA
>JBAYGV010000165.1:0-2671 GCA_041666445.1 Candidatus Micrarchaeia archaeon
ATTGCCAGCAATACGAGCAGGTTAAAAATTATGAAAAAAACAATGATTAACCCTGCAAAAACCAGGTAATCCCCCTGCTGGAGCGGGATGGAGAATGCTAATAGTTCGTAAACCATGGATGGAATATAAAAAGAAAATAATTTAAATGAAAGCCCACACGTTCTTGTTGGACATGATTGCGTTCGTAGTCTAGTGGTAGGATCTGAGCTTCCCAATGGCTTTTTGGAAGAGTTATTCAAGATGCCAAAAACCCAGGAAAAAGGCTGAAGTAAAAACTTCGCCTTGCAAACAGCTCATGACCCGGGTCCGAATTGGGTTTCGAGTCACGAGTTTCGTGTCTTGCAGAATATCCAAGACCGAAAACTGAACATGATTGTTGCGTTGAGCAACAATATGCCCATAAATCGAATACTCGATTTATCGGGAACCCGAAACCCACGGCTTTCCCGGCGAACGCAATTTTTATTTTAAAATTGCGTGAATTTCCAGAATGGAAATCGGAACGCAATTCTTTTTCTGAAGAACAATGTGAATTGCGTGATTTGGTCGAACGGAACGTGAGACCAAACAGAACGCATATCACTTTTTTATTATTTTTTCTGCCAACTACAAATCAGCATACAACGGGAATTTCGAGCACAGTGCCTCGACTTCTCCCCGAACTTGCGTTTTCAATTCACTGTTCGCCGGATTTTCCAGGACTTTCATTATCAGTCTTGCAACTTCCTTCATCTCGCTTTCTTTCATACCGCGAGTTGTCAAGCCAGGGGTGCCAAGCCTTATTCCGCTCGTAATGAACGGGCTCTTCGTATCATAGGGAATAGTATTCCTGTTGCATATTATCCCCGCTTCCTCAAGGGCAAGCTGGGCATCCTTGCCAGTAATTCCTTTTGCAGTAATGTCTGCAAGAATCAAATGGGTATCCGTTCCGCCTGAAACAAGCCTCAACCCCAAAGTAACCAGCTCTTCTGAAAGGACTTTTGCATTCTTCACGATTTGGACTGCATAGTCCTTGAATTCAGGCTGCATTGCTTCGTAGAAGCAGACCGCCTTTGCCGCGATATGATTTTCAATCGGGCCGCCCTGCAACCCCGGAAAAACAGCCTTGTCTATCCGCTCCTGATATTCCTTTTTGCACATTATCATCGCGCCTCTTGGGCCGCGAAGCGTCTTGTGCGTAGTGGTAGTGATTACGTCTGCGTAGGGAGCTGGCGATGGATAGGCACCGCCGGCAACAAGCCCTGAAAAGTGGCTCATATCCACCATTAAAATTGCGCCAATCTCGTTTGCAATTTCCCTGAAAACCTTGAAGTCAATTATTCTTGGATATGCCGTATACCCGGCAATCATGAGCTTTGGCTTTTCTTCCAAAGCGCGCTTTCGGATTTCATCGTAGTTCAGCATTTCAGTCTGCTTGTCAACTGAATAGGCGACAGGCTTGAACCATTTTCCTGAAAAGTTTACCGGGGAACCATGAGTAAGATGTCCGCCCTGCGGAAGCTCAAGGCCCATGAATTTGTCCCCGAGATTAAGAAATGCATAGAAAACTGCCATATTGGCAGGTGCGCCTGCATGCGGCTGGACGTTTGCATGGTCAACTCCAAAAAGCTGCTTTGCCCTGTCGATTGCCAATGCCTCGACCTGGTCAGTGTATTGGTTGCCTGCATAATATCTCTTGTGAGGATAGCCTTCGGCGTATTTATTAGTGAACACCGAGCCGCTTGCTTCTAAGACGGCGGTGCTGACAAAATTCTCGGATGCGATAAGCCCGATGGTCTTCTGCTGCCTTTCAATTTCCTTTCGGACCAGTTCATAGACTAGTGGGTCAACTTGCTGTAGAGACATAATAACAACCTCCCGAGTGGATTAGTCGGATTAGTTTTATATTTGTATTCCTTGCGAACGGGCGATATATCCGCGGGCATAATTATTTCGAACCGACCGAAAAACCAAGGTTCTCTAGTGTAACCTTAGCTTTCTGCAAATCCGCGTCTTTTACCAATACGTGGTCAGTGGAATAGGCGGAAATCGCGAATATCGATATTTTTTCTTCGGCAAGCGCTTTGGAAATTCTTGCGAGAAATCCGACCATGCCAAATGGAAGAACCATATTAAAAGTAATTATTCTCCAGTCTTTTTCAGCCAGCAAAACATCTGTTTCGGGATATGAACCTTGACGGGCTATCGCGGTAGTTTCGTTTTCATCGATTATGTTTGCGAACGCATCCTTAACCGGCTTTTTTACCTTAAGGACATCGAATTTTTCTTTCCAGACATATGCTTTTGAATTATCGAATCGCTGTGTCTCTCTCTTTGGATTCTGCCATGGATAAACCCGCACTAGTTATTTCGCATACTTCTTCTCTATCTCTTCAATCCGTTTATCTGTCTTCTTTTCCGCTTCCAGCCTTTCCAAACCCTGCTCGCTCATGTCAACGAATTTCATATTAGCAGTAAGGTTCGGATGGACTTTCTTCACTTCGGTTGCCATCCCCTGTGCAATCCTTCGGTAATCAATATGCCCCTGTGGCATGCTCCTCAATTCGCAGAAATGATAAACTTCCCTAAGATTCATCGTCATGTAGCATCGAATTTTGTAGGCAAGCGGGACAACGTATTGTGCCTCAAGCGGAAATTTAACCGAAATCTCATCAAACGCGTTTTTCGCAAC
>JBAYGV010000166.1:0-2658 GCA_041666445.1 Candidatus Micrarchaeia archaeon
AAATATATTCGAATAATTTAGATGCCCACTCGAAAACTCTCATTTTTGGGAATAAGACCGTTCTTATTTTTTGAAATAAGCCATAGGTTATTTTTTCTAACCCATGCATGGGTTCAATATTATTTTGTATTGCTATTCCCTTTTGACAATCAGTTGCCAATCCTTCCATTGCACATCTTATCGCCATCCTTCGGTTATTATCTTCTATTATGGTAGCCAGTTCGTTGTAAAGTGGTATGTGCTGGGCATGAGTTAATTCGTGAGCCAATGCAACATTATCATGTCTCCTAGGTGCCAATAGCGCAAAAAAAGGGCGTATTCTTATCATATCCGTTTGGGAAAAATGGTTGGCAGTTCCACCTATCGTGTACTTTAGCTCCGAAGCGCGATGAAATAGCCATGCGCTCCCACTATATCTAAGTATTGGCGGATATAATCCTTTCCATTCCGCATATGGAATCCCGCCAACTTTTACTGTTGGGATAATTACTTCTGGCAATCCGAAATATTTTTTTACAAATTCTGCCGCAGCTGGGACTTTTGGAAGTATTCGTGCTTCTAGCCGTCTAGCCACAAAACCCATAATAATACTTATGCTACAACTAATTTAAAAAGACTGCTAATTTGCTATTTTAACGTTTCCAGATATTCCTCTTCCATCATATGCAATTTCGCCGGGATTATTATCGAAAATGGGGGTTTTCCGAGCGATTCTGATTTTTTCTTTAGTTCGGCTATTTTCCCGTAAGTTATTTTTTCGTCCGGTTCCCCGAGCCTTGAAAGAACGACTGCATGCTCGAATTCAGAAAGCATTTCTAACGCATCCTTCGCATCCATAAATTTCGGTTCGGTATCCAATAAAACGAGCGTATGGAGGTTTCGGGATAGATTTTCCCGGATTATATCCAGCGAGGATGTCGGTTTGTAATTATCCCGCGGATTTACTAAAGATGCGGTTTTTCCGAACCTATAGATTTGAAGCCCGGACTTGCCTGCCGCTACTGTGTAAATTGACGAGTTGTGGATGACTTTAGTTTCGACCTTCTTATTCTTTGCGTCCAGCAACAACGTAACGTGGGTGGTTGCAGTAAGCGGATCCCCCGACACAAGCAATGCTACGTTCGCTTCCTTCGCCCGCTTAATCAAAAAATCGCTTTCTACATCGGTTCGTCCGATTATCTTTATTTGCTTGCCAATTTCGCGCTCCAGCGCCTTTATTTTTTCATCTTCGATTAGATTGGTGTAGCGTTCAATGTAAATTTCATTGCAGTTCTTAAGCTCATTAATTGCGTTGAGCGTCAAGTCGAATGAGATTCCGGTTCCGATGAGCAAAAGTGCCATTTTACTCTTACTCTTATATACTCTTGAACCTGTCCTTCAGCTTCGTCAATACTTTCGGCAAAGTAGTATATTCCATATCTTCGGCAGGCAATCGGTGCGGTTCAAAAGGTCCGTGCCTTCTCATATAATCCGCAATCTCGGACGATTTTCTCCTCGTCTCGTCAAATGCCTTGTCCTTGAACATGTCTACCGGGCCAACGAGCTTTCCATTGGCAACTTGGAATCCAAGCGCAACTACGCGGGTCGGGCCATCAAATCTTGTTGGGGTCGCGTCTACCATTCCAACCGGCATGATTGGGCCTACGTGCGAGCCCCTCATCCATCCTGAAACCAAATGCGGGAATGCGAATGCTTCGAGCACTTCCCCAACTGCCGGGGCGCCGCTCTGGCATCTCACAATCGCAACTGGGTCATCCTTTCCAACATATTCGCCAGCAATCAATGATAATTTATCCGTGCTTACGCATGCAAGCGCTTCGGTTTCCGGGAATTTCCCGCCTTTCTTTGCATAAACTCTTTTGACTATGTACTTGCTTTTGTTTCCTATTACCGCGAGCAAATCATAGAGTTCTTCAGGTGCGGATAGCATGACTTTCTTGTTTTCATAAACATCATAGACTTCAAATACGAATCCAGCGTGCATGCTCGGGTCAATTACCAAGCCAGCAGTGTTGAATGGGTCTGCGAATATCTTGTAAATCGGAAGATTGAACGCTCCCGGGTCTGTCTTATCCATCAGGAAGCAGATTATCGGTTCGCTTTTCCTTTCCTCAAATTCCAATTCCGCCACTCCCGGGCCCATCCCTTTAATGTTTCCGGAAAATGCATCAGCTAGCAAATCTTGTCCTGCGCCATATAATTTCAATGACTTTGCTATTTCAGTGCATGCTTTGAATGTATCCCATGCGAGAGAATGGACTTCTTTATTATCTACGCCTTTGCTGTGCGTCATTATAAGCTCTAGGTCATCTCCACAGTAACCAACGTAAAAATCAACTATAATCCCGTTTTTCTTTGCAATTTCGAGCAATTTATTTGCTTCTTCAAGCAATGCAGGGTGCATTGTAGAATGCCCCGGAAATCCTCCAACATCTGCTTTGATTATGCTGACGGTTGTTTTCATGTGTTACACCTTCAAGTAGTTCGTTTTAGATAATATACTGCCTGAAAACCTTTTTAATTCGATTTTTTTAACGAATATATGATACTTCTGCCGAAGCTTCCATGCTTGGCCTCATTTCCTGCGGGACCGGTGCGGTTGGCGGGCTGCCAGCGAATTGGTTTGCCTGTGCTGATGCCGCCGGTGCCATTGCCCCT
>JBAYGV010000167.1:0-2656 GCA_041666445.1 Candidatus Micrarchaeia archaeon
CCCCAAGCTGGTTGAATTCCTTGGTTTGGGTGAACACGAGGACAAGAAAGCAGTTGTAAGATGAATTTTACATCGTATATATTAATTTCTATTCTTTTCTACTTCTTGTACCCAATCTTTTTTATGAACTCGACCCTCCACTTCTTGTCTTCGTCATTTTCAATTCCTAATGGCGGTTCGCCATCAATGACTCCAAGGATTCCACGCCCCAATTCGGTTTCAGCAATCACGACTTGCAGGGAATTGGCAGTTGCGGCAAATACATTGCAAACTTCGCTCAGGTTTTTTATTCTGTTGAGCACGTTTACTGGATAGCCGTTCTTCAAGAAAATTATGAACAAATGCCCGCAGCCAAGTTCCATCGCTTCCTTTTCAGCCTGCTTTATCAGTTCGCCATCGTTTCCATCGCTTCTTATCAATCGTTTTCCTGATGCTTCGCTGAATGCAATCCCAAATTTCAATGAAGTTCCGCTTTCCACAAGCGTCTCATACAAGTCAAAAATTGATTTTATGAAATGGGTCTGCCCCAGGATTACATTGCAATCTGCCGGAATTTTGATGTCTATAGTTTTTAGTTCCATGAAAAACACCCACTATATGAATACGACAATTAATGCTTACAATCCCAGCTCCTTTAGTATCCTGTTCGTCTTTAATTTTTCCGGTTCGAGATGCTCGGTCAGCTTTACTATTTTTATCCCATCTGGCTTCAGGAATTCTGCCTGATCATAGCCATAGACAATTACATCCGGCTTTACCCGTTCAATTAGCTTTTTCGGGTCGTCTTCCCCTAGTATAACTGCGTCAACTGGTTTCAATGTTTCAACCATTTTTGCGCGGTATTCCTGTGAATGGATAAGTTTCCTTCCTTTTTTTGAGATGTGCTCGTCTTTCGCAACTACAACGACCAAAAACGTCCCGTACTTTTTCGCTTCGTTAAGCATGTGGACATGCCCAAGGTGGAGGATGTCGAATACTCCGCCGGTCATTACAACCTTTATTTTGGAGCGTTCGGATTGCGGAAGTGCGAGTACTTGCTCAAGTGATTTTTTTTCTCCAGCCATTTTTATTCCCCAGTATAAAGGAGCGTAATATGGTCAAGATATTTCCCCCTATGCTTAAAGAATTTTGGTTCCCGCCCAATTATCTTGGTGAACCCGACTTTTTTGTAAAGATTGACTGCTGGCTTGTTGTCAGCAACTACCCGGATATACATATTTCTTGGAGTCAGCTGCTTTTTTGCTTCCTTGATTATCATTCTCAGCATTATTTCTCCCAATCCAACCCCCCGGAAATCCTTTGATACTGCAACACCAAATTCAATGTTTTCTGAAAGCTTTCCCTGGAATGGCCGTCGTGCCTCAAGATTCGCAACAACCTTTTTTCCATCCATTGCTACCAAGCCCATGAAATTTCTTGCGCGAAGAGCGCTTAGTTGCCTCTTTTTCCATTCTTCCTCTGCTGCGAGGTCGAATTCTTGGTTGTGCATTATATAAACATCCTCCCCGATAATGTCATTGATGAATTTAAGGAAAGCAGAGGCTGGAATTGATGAATTGAACGGGACGATTTCAACGGTTCGCTTATCCTTCAGTTTAATCTTCATCATTTTCACCAAAACCTATTATTATCCTTTTAGTAACATTTATAAATATGCTTTGGCATATTTATCATGTTTCTGAGCGGTTATATCAAACCAGCATTTGTGATGTTATAATTTGATCAATCAACTTTAGCTAGTTTGATAGTTGTGAACCGAAATAATTTTCGGTTTGCTAGAGTTATATCTAAACGCCCAGGATTATAAATATTGATTAAAGGCGCGGTAACTATGGCAAACCACATGGACTTTCTCATGGCGAATCTTCATTATAGGTGTTCTGATGCGAGAGATGTTGGTGGATTAGACGAGACGCTAAAAAGTGCATTATCCCAGATTTATTCAAGTGCAGGCATACAAGTTCATTTTGCATCTTTGAGCAGCGCCGGCTCATTTATGACCCATGACGCAATTGGAGTTACCATGGCTACGATTAAAAATATGCTTGACGAGCATCGTGCTTTTTTTCCTCAACGTATGGATATTACGGTTCAAGTAAATTCCCATGGCGCAGTTGAGCCAATCGGTGAAAAAAAGCCAGATGGGGAGCTTTATCTTCCTGGGGAACTTACGATTAACCAAGATAGCCATGTAAATTGCGGTATGCGTGGGGCAAGCGGGGTTTGGAAAGAAATAGTAACCTTAATTCTTGATTCCGCAAAATTAGGGGGGGGAATCACAACCAGCTTTTATGACCGGGCCAGCAGGTCTCATTCTACTGATGTTACAATTGATTCTGAAGAGATGCTCCTTCGTTTGCTCAAGAACTCATATTTTTTCCAAGGCGAATCTGTTTATGATTTTGCACCTTCAATTACTGATTTGATTCAGCACCCGTTGGATCAAAAAGCTGCACTTAGGGCTGCACTCAATGCAAACTACGATTTAGCAGGAATCCCTATTCATGTTAATGCCGGCATTGTTCACTATGCAAATGGATTTTGTGCAAGAGTCGATGGAAATGATAATGTCCATACCTTTCTCGATGATGTCGCTTCACTGAGGCATTATATTCTTAGTGAACGTTATGATCTTCTTACCCTTTCTGATGAGGAA
>JBAYGV010000168.1:0-2585 GCA_041666445.1 Candidatus Micrarchaeia archaeon
ATCCGTGGAGGAAGAGTGCCTGACCTTCCAGGAGTCAAATATCATATTGTCCGCGGAAAATATGATTCAACGGGTGTTGTCAATAGAAAACAAGGGAGAAGTAGGTACGGTGCAAAAGCAGGAAGTCCGGGACCGGCAGCTGCTAAACCAAACTAATATGAGAGGAAAACGCGTAACCAAAGCATTGCTTGAAGGCGACCCAATATACGGCAATAGACTCGTATCACGGTTTATCAACCGTGTGATGCAGAGCGGGAAAAAATCCGTAGCAGAAGGATTAGTCTATAAGGCATTTGACCGCATCAAAGAGCAGGGGGAAGATCCGATTAAAGTTCTGGAAACAGCAATCAACACAGTGGGTCCAAAAATGGAAGTCCGCGCCAGGCGTATGGGAGGAGCATCCTACCAAGTGCCCAGTGAAGTCCGCGGGGACAGGAGGATTGCCCTTGCTATCCGCTGGATTGTGACATTTGCCAAAAAACGCTCCAATAAAGAATTCAAAACGTTTGACCAAAAGCTCGCTGTCGAACTTATGGACGGAGCCAAAGGTGTCGGGGAAGCCATTAAAAAACGTGACCTCGTCCACCGCATGGCAGAAGCGAATCGGGCCTTCGCCCATTTTAAATGGTAAAAACAACAATAAACACTCTTTAATTTATTTTATATTCCTCGGTTCCTTATTTACTCTAGAAAATATTACGTATATATTAAGTTTATACTATGGGAGAAGGAGTTAAGCCGTCATTTGAAATGAAATCAATGAAAGTTGCGACAATGGATGCAAGAATACGTTGGGGTACCAGTCGACCACACAGAGTTAACTCACTTTCAAAAGCACTCACTGAAGCCGTAGATTCTTTAGCTCGTGATACAGAAATTGAGTCTCTTATTAAAGAAATTGGATTAGATATCGCTCCGACAACAGTTTATGGCAAATGCAATCCAGCTATCCGTTGGGAAAAAGATCTGTGGAGTGTTAATGAGAAAACATTAGCAAAACTTATGCTTTATGCTGGAAACCTTGACACACTATACTCTGATAGAGGACCTTATTCGAGTATTCCATTTCGAACAATAAGTACTCGCAACAATCCACAAGAAGATTTTGAAAAAACCAGAATTCATACTTTTTTAGCATCACAAAAAGGTATGAATTGGCTCATGGATTTAAATAAGAATCAATTAAATGCGATAAGGAAGGGTGAGATGGATATGTGTTTTGCTGAGCGATTATCTGAATTGTCAACGGGTGTGGGTTTTTCTTTTAAGCCAGATTCACATGTTTCAGAATCCAGAGGCGACATGAAATTATTTTATTTTTTTGCATTACCTAACTCTTCAGCAGACACTCTAATTAAGAGTATTCAACAACAGCCGGATCTTCCATACAAACTTATTCGAGCTTTATTTCCTACAGCATTTGCTCCAGCAGCGAGTGAATCTGCGCTTCGTACTGCTTGGCACAATAATGGTCTACAAGTTCTGGAGAGTTTAGGGGATGATCGGCAATATTTATATAGTTATACAGGGTATAGAGATTTACCTCAAGGTTCAATAACGCCAGCGAACGCTGTAGACTTACTAACACATCATGAAGATGAGATGGTAAAAAATGCACTGGCATCGGTTACGATGGGAAGATATGGTGCACAAACCAAACTTGCAGTGGTGGATTTGCGAGGAACTGATGAGTATACCTATTCACAAACGACTGGACAACCCAGTACTTTTGATAAAGCAACACAAGTTTTTTCAGTAGCCTAAATATATTCATGATGAATTTTTTTTGAGTCTTCCCTATTTGTTTGTATTTATATTTAAAATCATTTTTGATCGTTTTCGTTTTTCCTCCGCTGTAGGTTCTCCATAGATTTTCCCGAATTTTTCTGCAGCAGTACCCGGGCGGGGAGAGAAACGAAAGACGTGAATTTTATCAATAGGAGCAGATTTGAGGAATTCATACGTTTCCTGAAACTCTTTTTCCGTTTCTCCGGGAAATCCGACGATGATGTCAGTACCGATAAAAGCCTTAGGGTTTATTCGTTTAATTTCCTTTAACTTCCTATAAATATCCTCTACTGCATATCCACGGTTCATAAGCTGTAGAATTTTATTACTTCCCGACTGGATGGGGATATGGAAAAAAGGGATGAATCGATTGGTTGGAATAATGGATTGATAATAGGCAAGGAATTCATTGGTTATACTCCACGGGTGGATAGAACCGAAACTGATTTTTGGGATTAATGTTTCTTTTAAAACTGCATCAATCAACTGAATGAGTGTTTCCCCCGTGTCTTTCCCAAAACATTCGGTATTGATTGCAGTGAGAATCACTTCGTTCAGTTTATTGTTCGAACCCGAAGGGTGAGAACTATGCATCGTTTTCATACTTCTCGCTTCGTCAGATACCGTACGGTATCTGACTTCGCTCGAAGGATAGGTGTTTATTGTTTCGATAATATCAGCGATCCGAATAGATTTTGGTTTTCCCCTGAGATACGGCACGATGCAATAGGAACAAAACCTATCGCACCCGTCCTGGATTTTTACCATGATACGCCCTGAGGCGAGAAACTTATCAT
>JBAYGV010000169.1:0-2581 GCA_041666445.1 Candidatus Micrarchaeia archaeon
AATAATGTACGTACCGTCAACATTGTGCATTTTTCTTATTTCTTTTGCGACTTGTTCTTGTGATTCGATTTTATCATAATCTACCGTAACGAATACGAACGCCGAAACCCCAAGTCCCATTTTTTTGTAATCCGGGACCGCTTCATATTTGGAAATTACTTTCTCGCGTTCCATTTTTTGTATCCGATGATGTACAGTGCTCATCGGAACTCCAAGCTTACGCGCAATCTCCTTCACCGTTGCCTTCCCGTCCTTCCTAAGCTCGAAAATGATTTCTTCATCAGTCTGATCCATACATTCATTCCTCGTTTCTTTATGGTTGTTATTGGATATTTTCCAAACTATTTATAAACAGATGGCATATTTTATCAGATTTTATCTAATTTTTTAGAAAAAATATTTATATACCGCAACCTGGGCAATAGTTTCAGGTGTTTATGATGACTAAAGAATCAAAAGCAATAAGCGATTTAGAAAGTGCAATTAGGCATTTTTCCAAGCCGGAACGCAGGGATATCCTAGCAGTCCAGTCTGCAATCCTGAAAGCCACCCATGATTTCATGTGGAAAAAAGGAATCCTTCAGATGATGCCCGTTATTCTCTCAGCAATTACCGACCCGCTCAACCATCCGGTTTACGATTCTTCCATTTCCTACGGCGGTCAAAAGCTCCAAATTACCAAAAGCATGATTCTTCACAAGCAAATTGCCATGTCTTCTCCAGACGTGCTGGGAGTGTACATTGTTTCCCCGAACGTAAGGCTGGAAATGGAAACTTTGCGGGAAACGGGCCGCCACCTGTTCGAATTCAGCCAGGTGGACATTGAGCTGAAAGGGGCAAGTGCAAAGGATTTCATGAAGTTTTCGGATGAAATGTATGCCCATATTTTCGGGTTTGTGAAAAAAGAATGCGAAGCGGAATTAAGCCATCTTGGCCGCGAGCTGAAAATCCCGTCCACTCCGTTTAAAGTATACGACTCCACGGAAGCAAAGGAAAAATATGGCCCTGATTTCGAGAAAATCCTTTCAGAAAAAGAATCTGCCCCGTTCTGGGTAACCGACCATTACCGGGAATTCTATGACAAGCAGGATCCGCTAACCAAGAAGCACATAAACTATGATATTTTCTATCCAGAAGGGTTCGGCGAAGGGATGTCCGGAGCAGAACGGGAAACCGATTATGACGTCATAATCGAAAAAATGAGCGAAAGGCGGATGGATCCGACTCCCTATGCTTCGTTTTTGGAAATAGCAAGAAAAGGATTGCTCAGGCCAAGCGCTGGCGCAGGTTTTGGTGTTGAACGGTTGGTTCGTTACATTACCGGAAGGAAGCATATCCGGGACGCAACATTCTTCCCGCGTGTTCCGGGCGAGCCGATAATAATATAAGAATAAAATGCTAGGGAATATTCGGATGGTCATATGACAGTCAAACCAATACTTCTTGCAGGAAATCCCGTATTGCGCCAACGGGCCAAGCCAATTGACCCACTAACTGCAGTTCAGCTGGTTTCCGATTTGCGGGATACGTTGATGGATTTTAGGTCAAAGCAGGGGCTTGGGCGCGGAATTGCCGCACCGCAAATAGGAATATCACAAAGGGCGATTTACGTAAGCATGGAAGGATTTGAAGGAGAGCTGCTGAACCCTAGGATAACCTGGAGAAGCGAAGAAAAGCTCGTAACCTGGGATGGCTGTTTCAGTTTCAAGGCAGCGTTCTTTGCAAAAGTCGAGCGTCCAAAGGAAATAGAAGTTGAATACTTCGATGTTAACGGGCAAAGGCATACGCTAAAGGCGGATTTGGACTTGTCGGAATTGCTCCAGCACGAAATCGAGCATCTTGATGGCATTCTTTTCATTGATAAGATTGTCAGGCAAGGGGATTACCTGATAATGCGCGAAGAATGGGAACGGATGGGAAGGCCATCAAAGGCATAAATTTGAAGTGTTGATATTATGTTCGAATTAATTTCTGGATTTTTGCTGCGACTTACGTTCGTTATTCCGTTCGGACCAATGAGTGCATTCCTAGTAGATGCTACTCTAAAAGATGGTTTTAAGCAAGGAGTAAAAGCCCTGTTAGGGTTGGTGATTATGAACTTGTTTTTTATCATACTTGTTTCTTTTGGGCTTGCCAGCGTTTACAATTTTCTTGACCAGAAAATAATGTTTTTTATCGGCGCGCTTGTCCTGTTTTTTATGGCAGTAAAATCTGACAAAAAGAACGTAAACCCAGGAGTTTCAAAAAGCAAATCCTATCTAACTGGAGCGATTATGCTTGGGTTGCTAAATCCATTCGAGTGGGTCTGGTGGACTACCGTTTATGGGTCAATAGTCTCTCCCTTTGAATTGCAGGCAAAACTGGTGTTTGGCTTAGGAATTTTACTTACAGTAATCTGTTGGTTTTCCACAGTAATATTCGTTGTTTTAAAAACCAGGAAACACATAAATGAAAAGACAATAGATAAACTCGGAAAATTATCTTCAGCAGTTCTCATATTATTTGCGTTGTATTTTGTTTATCTTGCATTTACCGTTTAGTTCCCTATTTTCCTTTTCATCTCTTCTACCCATTCTTTTTC
>JBAYGV010000170.1:0-2561 GCA_041666445.1 Candidatus Micrarchaeia archaeon
GAAACCGCAAAGCAGCTTGCAATAGCGTCCAAATCCGCCTCGCGGTGCGTAACTACTGCTAGCCGCCTGTTGCGGTACTTTTTATGAAAATCTGAAAAAAGACCCTTAAGCGCTATCATTCGCTCTCAAACCCTTCATCTTGTCCTCGAGCTTTTTCTGGATAATCTGCATGTGGCCCCTTAGCTTTTCTTCCTGTTTCCCAAGGGTATTCACTCTTATGTCTGCCAGGTCCTTCTTTTCCTTGAGGTCCTTTTCTGCATCTTCCCTGGTTGTTTTCAGCATAACAGAGCCAACAGATTTGTAAATATCAGACTTAACTCTTTTCAGCTCGTCCTGTGCAAGGTTTATTTCGTTTACCTGCAACTGGAGTTGGTGCTTCTGGAGCACAATTGTCTGCAACTGGCGCTCAAGATTCTGGTATTCCATGAGCGATTTTTCAAGTTCCGGATCAGCCCTATTCATAATTTCACCTTTAACATCAAATTGTTAGTTATCTATTCGTTATTATCATCATCTTTCTTGCAGCCAGAGCATACGACGCTCGAACCAACTGATTCAATAGCCTGCAATGCCCGAAGATAGGAATTGGCAGTCGCCCTCAGGGCAACAACGTCTTCTCCGTCAATGTCAACGGAAAGAGACTTGCCTGAAACACTAACTCTTGAATCGCTTCTTTTTTTAAACTCTTCCTCCTGCTTGAGCGCAGCGTGCGCAGCATTCGCATCGGCTTCGGAATCAAACTTCAGCTCGATCCTGCATTTTCCCTTTATGCATTTCATAGGAAACATCCATTTCGAATTTGACTGGACCAAAGTTAGCTGGAATTGAATTGCCCTCGGATTTATCCGAATCCGAAATAATTAATTTTATTTTCCCAGCCTCGGCAATAATTTCCAATTCCGCTTTCTCATCCGGCTCGAAATCCAAAAGTTCAATCAATTTCCCGGAATCGCTTCCGGTGATTTCCCTGCAAGGAAATACCCCCTTCGCAGAAAACGACTTGGATTTCACAACAATTACTTCATCAAGCCATTTCCAATTTTCCAATTCATCAACGGAAATGAACTCAATTGTTTCCGGCATCGCAACGCAAATGCGGGAATGCCCTTTTTTTCTTGCTTCGGAAACGAGCGAGTCGATTGTTTTCTTCCCGCGCGCGACATACGCCCCACCAAATGCAATTGCAAATGCTTTTGCAAAATCGCGGAGCGCCTGCGGCGAGTACCTGCTCGTTGTTGCCAGCATCAGCCGTTCGCCCAACTAATCGGATTTCAATTCCAGCGCGAGCGGAGGCCTTGCCTTGAGCAAAATCTTGTCTCCCGTAGGCGGAAATTGGAAATCCTTAAGGTTCGCAATCTCGACTACATTTCCACTTTTCCAGGATTTGTATTCTGCCATAGTTACACCAATCACTTTTCGTACTCCTTAATCATTCTTGTTGCGATTTCGCCAACACCGGTCGAGAAACTGTATGCACCGCCTGCGAATTCAGCTTCGCATGACCTGCACTGCCAGACGGAATTGCCTTTTCTCTTGACATTCCTCTTGCCGCATCTCGGGCATTCGTATCTCTCGTTCTGTGACTTTACCGCAGCATCAACAAGCTTTCTCAATCTTGCACCATATCTTACATTTCTCATTTCAATCCCCCATCAAACATAGTTTTATGTTGTATAAATATACCTTGCCATAACTCAGAGGTCCGCAACCAGCGAACGCAATTCCTTCCCTCGCTTGAATGCTATGTCAACGTTGCTCAGGAACTCAGCGCTAGACATGAAACCCTGCCTCTTTTGCACTGCACAAACATGCTTTTCAGTAGTTGCAATGGTAAGAGAAGTTTCGGCTGCATCCTCTTCTTCAAGAAGCGGGTCAACAAGCCAATTATTCCCAACTTTTATGAAGCTCGCGCAAACAGGCAATGCGCCTATCTCCAACCTGCCAACGCTCTCTTTGTAAATAATTTTGCCATTTTCGACCTTCGGCATATTCGTGGTCTTGAGCGCAGCGATTGCCGCAAGTGCAGCAGTGTCCGTCAGGTTGCCCAAATGGTCAAGCACGTAAATATCAACGAAAACGGAAAGAACCTTGCCTTCCTCAACAAATAGTTTTTTTGTGTCGATTACTTCGGCGCTTCGGATTCCTCGGTCAACAACCCTTGCGAGTTCGATTGACTGCTCGCTTGGCGGCCCTGGCTCGAAAGTCGGTGAAGCCAACGGAAGCAATTCGGAATTAGTCATGAATATGCCTTCGTCAGGCCTGTCCGCAAACGGGGTTGCCATGCCAATCTTTACGCCCACAAGAACCTGTGTCCTTCCGATTCGCGCAAGCGCAGAGCCTTCTGCCGTGTTGATTACGCCAGTAGTAACTTCTGCTTTTCTGTATTCGTCAAAAGCGCGCTCGTCAAACCTTTTTCCCTTTTTCAGGGAGGCCATAAGTACGCTCCTTCGGATTTCCTTTGTGATTATGCCTCTTGATTCGTCTCCCATATAAACACCTACAACGTAACTTTCACGTTTTCCTTTACGCCCTCGTAATTTTTCCTTAGGGCGTCAGCCTGC
>JBAYGV010000171.1:0-2557 GCA_041666445.1 Candidatus Micrarchaeia archaeon
ATGGGACCCGTTCCATTTTTTCGCTTGATTCGCTTTTTTGCGCGCTTACGGTCTTAGGGTATTCGTTTACGTTTTGGTGCGTTTTTCCCATGGTTCTACTTCTAAAATAAGATTTATAAATGAATTTAGAGGTTCGTTGGAAATGGCTATTCAACTTTTTTGCCAGTTGCATCCCGTTTTGATTTCCCGAATTCAGAAAAGGAAAGCGCTTTTTCTCCTTCAAAAACCGGCCCATCCCTGCAAACTGAAAATCCATTTAAGTCGCAGGAGCCGCAAATTCCCAATCCGCATTTCATATGCCGCTCTAAACTAAGTTGGCAGGGAACTTTTGCTTCCTTGCACGCTAATGCCAGGTAATACATCATTTTTTCCGGCCCGCAGGAACAAACGCAATCGAATTTTTCCATTCCTTCTTTCTTTGCCGCTTCCACCGCGTTTCCTTTGAAACCGAGCGTTCCGTCATCGGTTGCCACAACGACGTTGGCTCCCGCGCGTTTGAATTTTTCCGTGAATATTATGTCCTTTTCATTCCGTGCCCCTACAACCATGGTAACCGAGATTTTCTTATTTTTAGCTTCGGATGCAAGCCAGTATAACGGAACAACGCCATACCCCCCGCCAACAAGGAGGATTTTCTTGGCTTTTTTCCCAGTTTCCAATTCAAAACCGTTCCCAAGCGGCCCGCGGAATGTTAGTTTGTCCCCAACCTTCAATTTATGGATTGCATCACTCACCCGCCCGACATTTGCAATGGTAAGCGAAACTGGGTTGGCATTAAGAAGTGAGAATGGCCGTTCGCCAACTCCAGGTACCCAAACCATTACGAACTGGCCTGGCTTTCCATCTATTTTTGCATCAGTTTCAAAAGTTTTTATCCTATAATTTTCTTCGCTGACTTTCGTAATCTTTGCAGTAATGAACGGGACCTTTCCTTCATTTTCGATAGTAATGTTTGTTTTAGCCATTGTGAGCAACTCCGACTATTTCTTTCAAAGATGATATTTCATTCTTTTTCATCCATTCCTGCATTTCATTTGCAATCATTCCGAAAACTTTGGCACCCCGGTAATAAACTGCAGTTCCAACTCCGACCGCAGACGCTCCAGCCATCATCATTTCAATTGCGTCCCGCCCATTAGTTATCCCGCCAGTTCCGATTATCGGGATTTTTACGCTTTCATAAACATCATAGACGCATCTTACTGCAATCGGCTTTATCGCAGGCCCGGTCAGTCCGCCAAATCCGAAGCTCAGGACCTTTGCTTTTCTTTCGATGTTGATTACCATTCCCGGCCCTACGGAATTTCCCATATTTATTGCCGAGGCGCCTCCAGATTCGGCTGCTTTAGCAACTTCCCCAAGGGCGGAAATGTTCGGGGATAATTTTGCGATTAGCGGAACATTCAGTTTTGCACGGACGGTTTTCAATATCTGCAAGGTTGCTTCCGGGGTATTCTGCCCGGCCATTGTCCCATATCCCGGGGTATGCGGGCAGGACAATGCCAATTCGACCGCATCGACATGGATTCCGGATTTCGCAATTTTTTCAGCAAGAAGCGAAAATTCTCCCGCATCCTTTCCAACAACGTTAAGTATAAGCGGGGCATCGGATTTCCATCCTCCAAACTCCTTTAATGCTTCCTCAATTCCTGGATTTGCCAATCCAACCGCATTAATGAATCCGCTCGGAGTTTCTGCAAGTATCGGGGTATTGTGCCCTTTCCTTGGTTCAAGAGAAATTGATTTGGTTGTTACTGCTCCTGCTCCGTTTCCAGCCGCATTTTCAAGCGCTTTCTTAGTAACATCTGTTACTCCGGAAGCAAGTACTGTTGGGTTTTTCATTTTCAATCCAGCTATAGAAACAGAAATATCAACGTTCATTTCACACACCTAAAAATCTATGCAGGATGGGGTTAATATAACCTGCTTTTCATATTCCTTTAAAATGGTTTTGTGGCTAATTATGTTTTGGTTTAGCATATGGGAATTTTCAAGACCGCTTTTGAAACTGCCAGGCTTATGCACAGGACGCACAAACAGCACCCAGATGACCGCCTTTTCAGAAGAATGGCCGTTGACCTTGCGCTTCTTCATATTGCACACCCGATAAAGGCAGTGAAGACTTGGAAATGGTTCAGTACTTGGAAAAGGGAATATCTTCATGCTTGGGTGGAAAATGCTGGAAAACAGCATTATTCAGTTGATCGGGATGTTGACAGGAAAATTGTTCACGAGCCTGTTTATGGATTTTATTACCTAAAGATGTATGCAGATATTGTTAGTTTTACGAGAAGGTTGGCCCATAAGCTTTCAACAGAAGAATTTGAGCGTGCAATTTCTGTTTTCATGCGCGCAACCGAGATTGCGGGCCGTATTTTTAGGGAATGCCCAACCACCACTTCTCTGGGAGCAAAACCCTATGACCATGCGCCATTGCGGCTAATCCAGCTTCTCGACACTCCTGTCAATTGCTGCCCATCGCTCCACATTGCCTATCTTTCGCTCATGGAGAATTTTTCCCGCATGTACGGGCTTCCTCAATTGCCTGGGAATGAAG
>JBAYGV010000172.1:0-2556 GCA_041666445.1 Candidatus Micrarchaeia archaeon
CAAAACCAGAAGATGATTTTGAGATAAAGCCGATTGAGATGGAAGAGGAAGCTCAGGTTGAAACGAAAAAAAGCAGTGAACGTGAAAATGGCGAAGAACAGGAAACTAAAGAAACTCGCGAAGAGGAAGTAACTCCTGCCGGGACGGAAGAGCCAGAAGGAACGGAACAGGAAAAACCACCCGAGGAAGAACAGGAACCCGAAACATCAGAAGAAGCTCAAGAAACCGGAGGAAACGAAACGGAAACGCAGCCAACCGAAGAAACTCCAGAGCCGGAAGAGCCGTCAACTGAAGAGTTGAAAATAGAAGAAGAGCAGCCGCCACAACAAGAGGAAGAACCAGGCATAAGCCCGGTGGAAAAAATAATAAAGGACAAATACGGGGATATTGGAATCAAAGTTTACACGCTCATAGACGGGCAAAAAACCGCAGAAGAAATAATGAAGGAAACTGGGATAAGCGAATCCAAATTAGTTGAAATACTTGACTTCATGGACGAGGAAGGAATAATAAAATTGGAATATCCTGGGGACAAGAAAAAAGCGCCGCCAAAGGACGAGAAACCGTCAACAAGCACGGAAACGTTCAGCCCGATGCTTGAAGAAAGCGAACAGGCGGAAAAGGAAATATTCGGCAAGAACCCAATAGAAGTCCCAATTAAAACTCCATTGAATATGGTTGAATCGCTTTACCTGAGGACGAAAACTTTGCTTAAATACGGGGAAAATGGAGGAAAAATACTGGAATCAATAAATGGAAGACGGGACGTGCTTGAGCTTTCATTGCTGAACAACGCACCGCTTTACGAAACGCTTGCATTGATGTATTTCCTGCTTGAGCAAAAGGGGATAATGATGAAGCCGCTTACCCGAACGGATATCCGCAAGAAGTATGGGGATGACGGCTATTCGATTTACAAGAGATATGGGAAGGAAGGCGTATTCCTCTACGAATTGGTAGGCAAGGACATGAAGATAAAGGATATGGCGAAACAGCTGTATTCAGATATATCAGCGAACAAGGAAAAGATGGCAGACATGTTTTTGTTCATCCACCAGATTCTGAAGATAGATGTTCCGGTTGATAGGGACTTATTGTATAGGGAATTTGAAGGCGGGTAGAAAATATACAATCCGTTTCATTGACCGCATTCCCACAGTATTTATAAAATAAACATTGCTTAACTAATTATCGTGAAAAGGATAGTCCGTGTTTTGCAAACTAATGCTAATACTCCAGCTCCGCCAGTTCTTGATACTACGAAAAAGACGGAACCGCTAGTTGACAGAATAGGTGAGCATCCAACAATACAGGAACCTTCAAAGGCAACAGCCGTAGTGGCAACAGCTGCCAATCAAATTAGTAAATCGGAGGCAATCCGAGCGATGTCATTGAAAAACCCGGCAGCAAGAAACTGCGAAATCATTGCAAAACTAAAAGAAGAGGGAATTGTTGTTTCAAGACAGCTTGTAAAAGGGGTACGTAACCCGACCCCAGAAAAGGGAGAGAGGCTGCCCCCAGTTTTAAAACTACCTTGGGGCGAAAAAAAGACTGCAATCCGTGCTGCGATACTTGCGGATAAAACGGCAGGACGCACAGAAATAGTAAAACAACTAAGAAGCAGGGGGATAAGAGTTAGTGAAGAATACATCCGTTTAGTGCGCATAGAACTTAAGGCGGAAGGCCATGTATTTCCAGTTTATTCTAAAGGTGGAAAAAAATTGCCAGTTATAACTAATGCAATCAAAGCTGCAATTATTGAAACACCAGCTGCTACCAACGAGGAGATTGCTGGAGAATTGGCCGGACGCAATATAAAAACTACAAAAAACACCGTTGCAGATACGCGTTCCAAAATGAGAAAAGAGGGAACCTACATAGATATTCCTGCCAAACCAAAGCCCTACCCAGAATTAAACGTAGAACAGCAGAAATTACTTAAAGATAGTATAACCTACGCAGAAAGTTACGCTAAACATCGCTGGCATGGCCACTTGCGAGGAATAGGCTCTCCAGACGATTTTGCGGATTTTGTATTGGGAAGGCTGCCATTTATAGTTGCTGCCTATGAGTCATTCCGCCCGCAGAAGGAACGAAGGAGCTGGAAAAATTTCCTCAAAGTAGGGGCGATGTTCTGTGAAAAGATGTACCGGGCGCAAGTCCTGTCAATAGCTTTAGACGTGCCACAATATAAGATTAATTTATTGATGGGAATATTAGGCGATTTGAATAGGGGAATGAGTCTCGAACAATCAGCAGAAAAGAGGAAAATAACTGTTGAAAGAGCACAGGAGCTGATTGACCAATATAACGAATACAGAAGAGTTACTGGGACGACAACCCTTGATTCAGTTCGAGAGAATCGCAACGAATTCAGAACCGGCGCATACTCAGGTAGTAGCACGGAAGATTCAGAAGTAGACTAATAGCTATATCCGGCTTAAAGAAATCCTTTCCAACTCCATCGCATCAGAATTTTCTTTCAGTTTCAACGCAAGAGCTTTCGCTCCAGTTTCCTTCATGAATTTATCGAACGCTTCGGCATCAAAACAAACC
>JBAYGV010000173.1:0-2521 GCA_041666445.1 Candidatus Micrarchaeia archaeon
AGATAAACAAAGAAATTGCCAATTCCGTTGATTTTGTAATAGACATGGGGGAAACCAAATACAAGAAAGGCTCGACGGTAGTTGACCTGGTGGAAATGAAAGTATTGCGGAAAGGGGCAGGAATGTTTGAGGGGAAGAATAGTGGCAAAGAAAAACAAGAGAATTCGAAACGCGAAACAAATAAAAAGCCTAAGCGTAAATGAACGAATTATGAAGAAGATATTCGCAATATTAATTCTAAGTTTTCTGTTCTTCGGAACGATTTGGGCTGCCAATGATTCATGCAACACGACCGCCAATGCAACTGGTGGCGGAGAAATCTGCCTTGGCCCGCCCGGACAGACAACAAATGCAGGATTTAATTTTACTTCTCCAGTCGGGATTGCAATTATACTGGTTACACTGCTAGTTATTGTTATATTGGTTTACTCCTTCAAAATCAGGAAAAAATAGGGTAAATACGAGGCAAATTCAAGTAGGCAATAGGTTTAAAATGATTAGACAACTAGTAGAAAACAGGCGATTATGATGGTTGAATTCAGGAGAACCTTGAAGTGTGCTGGCTGTGGGCGCGAAAACTCGCTTTATATTTCTTCAGACATCGGGCTGAACGAGCTTTTGATTTACGGAAGGTGCGTCCAGTGCGGGAATTCTTTGCAGCTGAATTACAACCTAGTTGATGCCAACCCAAGCAGCCAATCGCCAAGCTCTGGAAGCACTACGACCTACTCCTCATCAGATATAGGGGATGCACTGCCAGGCGTTCCAATAGATGATAGCATGATGAAGGAGGATATCCCAAGCGAAGAGATAAAGGATTTGATTGACGGCTAGGATTTTTCAATCTAGAGAACCAATTCGATTTTCGCTATTGAATCAATCACATAATCAGGCTTTTCGTTCTTTTTCAATTTCTTTAAATCTGCTTTTTTAGTTACTCCGGACAAAACAAGGCAGGTTTTTATTTTCGCCCGCTTGCCAACAAGGATATCGCTGTCAACCCTATCCCCGACAATAATTACTTCATTCTTTTTCAACCCGGAATCTTCCAGAATCAAGTCCAGCATATATGTGTTCGGCTTTCCGACCATGAATGGCTTGACCCCGCTGGAATATTCGAGAAATTCAACCAATGCGCCTGCGCCTGGATAAAACCCATCTTCAACCGGGAAGGTCGGATCCTTGTTTGTTGCAATGAATTTTGCTCCGGCATGAATAGCGCGGAATGCTCTTGCCAATTTATCATAAGTAACAAAACGGTCAAGCCCGACAACAACAAAATCAGGCTTTTCGTCCCGTTTGCTTTTTTGGAGCGGATTGCCAGAAATATCAGTTTCGCTATCTCGCCCAACAACCGTCAATCCGAAATTTTCCAATTCCTGGCCGATGCCTTCCTCGCCAACGTACAAAACTTTTGCATCCCCGAAACTGTCGCGGATATGCTTGGCAACTGCATAGGAAGCAGTGTAAACCTCGGATTCTTTTGCGTCAATTCCAAGTTCGTGGAGCTTTTCTGCCCTTCTTTTCCTTGACCTCGTGCCTGCATTAGTTAAGAAGAAGGTTTTGATTCCCTTTAGCCTCAGGTCGTGTATCGATTCCCGTGCACCCTTGATGATAGTTTTGCCGCGGTAGATTACCCCGTCCATGTCGAAGATGATTGCCTTGATGCTCATGTTTAAAATCACGGGTGCATAAAATAAAAACATGCGCATAGCATCGCTTTTTTCCGGAGGAAAGGATTCCGTCTATGCCCTGGGCTGGGCTCTTGCTAAAGGCTATGAAGCAATCCTCGTAACAATGGACCCGCAAGAGTACTCGATGATGTTCCACCACCCGAACGTTAAATGGACGAAATTACAGGCAGAAGCGATAGGAGTTAAGCAGGTTGTAGTGAAAACCACCCATGAAAAGGAATTGGAAGATTTAGAAAAAGCGCTCGGGAAGCTGAAAAAAGAAAATGGAATTGAAGGGATAACTACCGGAGCAGTCGCAAGCAAATACCAAAAAGACCGAATTGAAGCAATTTGCAAGAGGCTTGGATTGGAATGCTTTTCCCCATTGTGGCATGCGGGAAACGAAACGCTTGACAAAATGGTTAGCGAAATGGAAATTTATATTGTTGCAGTTGCTGCAGAAGGGCTTGGAAAGGAATGGTTAGGAAAGCCTTTTTCGGAATTACGTTCGGAAATGAAAAAGACTAATCCGAAAATAAAGAACATTCATCCGTTCCTAGAGGGAGGGGAAGGCGAAACTTTTGTTTGCAATGCACCATTCTTCAAAAAGCGGATTCTAATCAAAGGATGGAAAATTCAATGGGATGGAGTAAGAGGGGTTGCAGAAATAGAAAACGCAGTGCTGATTGAAAAAGTTTAAAAGCATAACCATATACAAACGAAAACATGACTCTTGCAACTGCAAACTGCTCGAACACCACAAAAACTACAGTAAGCGTATTCACAGCAAAACGAGGGTTGGGAATTCGAGCGGATATGGGAGGAGGGATAGTATTCGTCTGGACGCC
>JBAYGV010000174.1:0-2510 GCA_041666445.1 Candidatus Micrarchaeia archaeon
GCTGCTTCTTCCATCTCTTTCTTTATCGGGAAATAGAGGAATTCCCCTTTCCGTTCAATAGAATATTCGATAGCAATCATCTTGAGTTGTACTAGCCGTATGCGCGTTTCTTCGCCTTCCGATGATTTTACCTTTACAAAAAGCATTGGAAATCACTCAAATGCAATACTAGGTTTATTTGGTAGAGAATTCTTCGCCCTTTCGTTCTTGGACTTTTCCTCATCCATCACTTCAACTTCGCATTCAAACTCCTTTGCCAGGAACGATTCTGCATCTTTCAATGCGTTCAACTCGTCCTTTGAAGAAAGGACTGGCGGTAAAGAGTAGGCATTTTTCACAAATGCCTTTGCCATCTTCTGCACTATGTCCATGTGCGTTTTAAGTTCAGAATCTTGGCTCGCACCTTTCATTATCAGTTCAAATTTCTTCTCTTTCGCAATCAGCTCGTAAATCTTCCTCTTCGTCCCGTTCGCGATAAATATATTCACCTTCTTCGGCTTCACTTTCAGTATTCCCTGCAGGTTTTCAATGTCATCCCTTACGCGTTTCACAAGCTCTTCCCCAATTTCAACCGAATCGTTTATCTCTTTTTCATCCGCTTCCGGGAATTTTGCTTCAACCACTAATCCTTTTCCGCCAATCTCCTGCCAAAACTCTTCAGCATAGTGCGGCATGAACGGTGAAATCAAGATTATCCATTTTGAAAAGAAATCATGGAGGTTCGGCTTGTCCGTCCGCTTCGCGTACCATTTCAAGTCATCATAAACCCCGTAGAATATTTCAAGCGATAATTCCCTTAAGGCAAGCTTTTCGTAAAGTCCGCTCGCTAGCTTTATTTTCCTGTTCAATCTGGATAAAAGCCATTTTTCTATTCGAGTGTGTGCAGTTTTCTTAGCTTTTACGGATTCGGCCATTAGCTTTGAAATGTAATTTAGCCTAGTTATCGTTCCTTCAGCAACCGTTTTGTTGAAGTCCGTATCCTGCGTCAAATCCGCCCCGCTAACCACGGAAAATCTTATTACGTCCGCCCCGTATTCCGTAATCGCTTTTCTAAGCGGCAAAATATTTCCCATGGATTTGCTCATCTTCTTTCCATCCATCAATACGAACCCGTTCACTGCAATCTGCTTTGGCCATTGTTCTTTTGGGAACAATACTGCATGGTTCATTATGAAGAATGGCAGGTGGTTTCGCACCAAATCCGCACCGGAATGACGTGAATCAAGAGGATACCAGTACAAAAAGGATTCGCGGCATTTGGTGAGTCTTGCGTCAAGAGTCTTGTGTCCAGCGTCCTGAGTCTTGAGTTTCGCGTCTTGAGTTTTGTGTTCTGCCCCGTTCATTTCCTTTCCATAAAACACATAATCGAAAAATTCCTCCGTAAGCTCTTTTTCATCAATATCCTTAAGCAAATGGGCAATCGTATAAAATGCCATATAAATTGTCGAATCAGAAAGAGCTTCAATCATCTGCGTTTGGTCAAATGGGAATCTTGTTCCCAGTCCGGCAGCGCGGGTACATGCCTTTTCCTTCAGCCATCCGATTGTGTAAAGGTAATCTGCGCGGTTCTTTTCCGGAATTATGCTCATCCCATCCACGCAATCCCGCGCTTTTTGTTTCCATTCTTCCTTTCCATAATCAATGAACCATTGGTTTCGCACAACGTTTGGGACTACCTCTGCACCACAGCGGCAATAAACTGGCGCGTTGTCTATTTCCCAGAACATTACTGCATCGTTGGAGCCAATCAATTCCTTTTTGATTGCTTCCTGGCAGTTCGGCACGCTCATTTTTGAATATTTTCCGCAGCTTTCATTCATTTTCCCCTTGCGGAACACTCTTCGGTTAAGCTCGCCTTTCGCTTCTTCCAATTTATCTTTTTGTTCAGCGGAAGTAATTCCGAATTCCTTTCCAATCGAGTCTCCCAAATCCTTGCCCATCCCATCTACGTCTATAATTGGGATTGGCTTTAGCTTTTTGACAACTTCGCGGTCAAGCTTGTATTCTGCAATCAGCTTTTCATCAGATTGTATCTTCCTTAGCTCGTAAAGGTCTACCGGGTCTTCAAGCGCCGAATATACAAGGCCCGAACCTACTTTGCCGTCTATGAACCATGCCGGAAGTATATACAATTCGTAACCCACTGCTGGCCCCTTCACCCATTTGCCAATAAGCTCTTTTGCTTTTATTTCGCCAATTATTTTTGCATCCGGATCGCACTGCTGCCTTATCTTTCCAATAGATTCTTTCCCTACTACCCATTTCTCATTTTTCACTTTTGCAATAGCATAGCTTCCGTTCGGGTCTACCCACAGGTTTGTCTGCCCAAGCAATGCGTCCGGGCGCGTAGTTCCAGCCATTAAAATCAAATCCGAACCTTTCAGTCGGAATTTTGCCCAGATGAATTCTTTCAGTTCCGGGTCAACATCTCCTTTCGTATCGTGCGCCCCTACTGCGTTGTTGTCCCTTGGACACCAGGGAACTGCATGCTCCCCCTGTACAATCAATCC